>JANNWI010000091.1:0-5630 GCA_031414715.1 Methylophilaceae bacterium
AGTGGCCACTTTGCTGACAGTGTTATTTTTGCCTGCTTTATATGCAGCTTGGTTTAAGGTAAAAATGCCAGCCGAGACAAGTACATAAGCTATAATGTATTTAAATATACGAAAGCTATCATATGACAGAAGCATTACAAAACAATATGCCAAGCGCCATAGCGCGTTTTAATATGCGCGAAGCTAGATTCAATATGATTGAACAGCAAATTCGCACGTGGGAGGTGCTAGATACAAAAGTATTATCTTTGCTAAACGATGTGCCACGAGAAAACTTTGTTCCTAGTGAATATACTGGTTTGGCGTTTGCCGATATTGAAATTCCACTTGGCGAAGGCCAGAAAATGTTGCACCCCAAGTTAGAAGCACGCATGTTGCAAGCACTTAATGTACAAAATACACATCACGTTTTACATATAGGCACTGGTAGTGGCTATTTTACGGCCTTGCTGGCAAGCCTGGCCAAGCATGTGGTTTCTGTTGATATTCATGCAAAATTAAGTCAACAAGCAGCCAAAAATCTTGCACAAAATAATATTCACAATGTGAAATTAGAGGTGGCCGATGGCGTATTTGGGCGAGCGGGTAAAGTCAGCCAGACATTTTATGATGTTATTGTTTATACAGGCTCATCGCCCATAGAACCTGCAGGCGTTAGGCAGCAGCTAAACATTGGCGGCACAATGTTGATTGTGCTGGGTAGTGCACCTGTTATGCAAGCTACGTTGATTCAGCGAGTATCTGAAGCTGGTTTTAAACAAGACGTTTTGTTTGAAACCTGTATTTCAGAACTGATGAACGCGCCGCAATCACAACAGTTTATGTTTTAGATTTAGATAAAAATATGCAAATGAAACCACTGATAATTTTATTGTTGCTGCTGCCAAACCTAGCATTGGCTGATGAAGCTGTGCTTTCTGCCGTTAAAGCGCAATCATTAATGGATGTATATAACCAGGCTTTAGCCAAAGACCCAACGCTGGCATCGGCCTTAAGCACTAATAGAGCGGCACAAGAAATTATTGAACAAGCTAAGGCGCTTTATAGGCCAGCTGTTAACTTTAATGCAGGCGTAAGTGCATCTCAGACAGATATTCAGTTTATTGGAACAGGTATTCCGTTTAGAAACGCGGGCAGACAAAATTTTGAAGGCTTTACATATGGCTTAGATATTCGCCAACCCATATTTCGTAAAGAAAGTTTAGTGCAGATAGATCAATCTAAAACTCAAGTAAGGCAAGCTGATAAGCAATACCATTTAAGCCAGCAAAACTTGATTTTACGAACCTCGCAAGCTTATTTTGACGTGCTTATTGCGCAAGATAGAATTGATTTAATTAACGCACAAAAAACCGCTATATTAGGCCAGCTAGACCAAGCTAAGGCCACCTTTGAGGTAGGTACAACAACTATAACCGATGTAAATGAAGCACAAGCTAGATACGATTTGGTAATAGCACAAGAAACAGCAGCTATTAACGAATATGAAGTGGCTAAGTTTGCAGTGCAGTCTATAACGGGCGAGTTTCCGCAAAAGCTAGCACAGGTAAAAGCCGATATTAAAGTAATTGCTTTGTCGCAAAGTATGCAAGATTGGGTAGATGTAGCCAAGCAAAATAATCTAACGATTCAAATACAACAAGATATTCTTAAACTTGCTGAACAAGAAGTGGATAGGGCAAATGCTGGCCACCTGCCAACCTTAGACGCTGTGGCCAGCTATACAGATAACTATTCAAATGGCGGTGTAAATGGTTTTGGTAGCGAAGTGAAAAATAGCACCATAGGTTTACAGTTAAATATTCCGTTGTATTTAGGTGGCGCAGTTAGCTCGCGCGCGCGTCAGGCGGTGTTAAATAAACAGCGCGCTCTGGATGATGTTGAAATCGCTCGCCGCCAAGTATATTTAGAAACGCAACGCGCATACTTAAATTTAAGCACAACGATTGCGCAAGTAAAAGCATTAGACCAAGCGTTAATATCTAGTCAAAGTCAGCTTGATTCAACAAAATTAGGTTATGAAGTGGGCGTTCGCACTAGTGTAGATGTGCTGAATGCGCAACAACAATTATTTTCGGCTAAACGTGATTTATTGCAAGCGCGCTACAATTATCTAGTGAATATCATTCGCCTTAAAGCCGCGTCTGGCTTGGTTGCAGAGGTAGATTTGCAAGACATTAACCAACAGCTAGTCATTAATTAGTGGTGATCACTCAATCATGCACAAAGCCAGCTTAGCATTAAGCCAACTTGTTATTATAGATATGCAGATAAAACTATCTGCAGCCATGCCAACTGCAGCCATGCAATTAGTGACCAAACATTGCAGTATTTTAGCGCAGGCAGCAAGCATATTAAACATTCCTATTGTGATTACCGAGCAATATCCACAAGGCTTGGGCGAGACACTACCTGCCATTAAACAACATTGTCCAAACGTAAAAGCTATAGCAAAAACCGCTTTTTCTGCCTGTGATGAGCCTAAATTCAAGCAACAATTGCAACGCGATAGTTCGCAAATTATTCTGGTGGGTATGGAGTCGCACATTTGCGTGCTGCAAACCGCGCTAGGTTTATTGCAAGTTGGCAAAAAAGTTTTTGTGGTGCAAGACGCTGTACTTTCTCGCAATGCAAATAACAAAGACAATGCAATCAATCGCTTGCAACAAGCTGGCTGTGTCATCACCAATACCGAATCTGTGCTATTTGAGTGGCTTGGCAACGCCAATCAGCCTGACTTTAAAACGCTGTCTGAGCTCATTAAATAAACTGAACGGATTTACGCGTGAACTGGAAACTGATACTTTTCGTTGCGTTAATTAGTTATGGCGGTTATCAGCATTTTTCAAACAGGGCTATTGTACATGGAGCTGGCGTCATTGCTGGCAAGCAGCCAACACAAGTCGCTAGTAATCAACCAGGATTTACTCACAATGGCTACACGATTACACCGCTAGAAACGTTTAGTATTGAAGCGCGCGTATTGGCTGCCAAAGACTACACATTTGGGCGCGAAGCAGATTTAGCGCCAGTGGATTTGGCGCTGGGTTGGGGCAGCATGTCAGATGAAGCCGTCTTAAAAAACATTAAAATTACACAATCAAACCGTTTTTACTTTTGGCGGGTGGATACGTTTCCAATTCCACGGCGTGAGATAGAAACGCAAAGTGCCAATATGCATATGGTACCGGCCACAAGCCAAATAGAAAAAACATTAAAAGCAGTGAAACCTGGGCAAGTAGTGAAGCTAACAGGTTATTTAATTGAGGCCAAATCCGATGACAGCTGGCGTTGGAAAAGCTCATTAACGCGAAACGATACAGGCGCTGGCGCTTGTGAAATCGTCTTCGTGAAATCACTTTCTGTGAGTTAACTATTTAGGCGTCTTTATTTTGTGCCACTGTACCAGTTCTTGGCATCACCATTCTCTCTAAGTGCTGAAGCACTAAGTCGAATGCGTAGCCCGCATGGATACTGGTTGTCAGGGCATTTTTTTCTCTCGGCGCATTTTAAGCGTATCAATACACATTAAATGTATTGCTTAATCAGTGCCATCAAACGCGCGGTGGCGCCAGTATAGATAGCACTAAAATTTAACGCTGCTTTCTGCATATTTGTCATCTTTGTCTTATTTTTTAATAGCGTATTCAGTTGCTGCACTAAATCATCAGCATTTTTTACTCTAAGTGCAGCGCCTACTTTGATTGCATCGTTACTGGCCTCGGCAAAGTTAAAGGTGTGCTCGCCAATTAAAATAGGTTTGCCCACCTGCGCTGCTTCAATCAAATTTTGCCCACCAAAATTTAATAAGCTGCCGCCAATAAACGCCACATCGCATGCCGCATAGTACATGGGCATTTCGCCCATACTGTCGCCTAAAATAACCAAGCCAGAGCCCGCATGGATACTAGCGTGCAGGCTAGTATCATTTAAGATGGATTTTCGTAGATAGGTAATATTACGTTTATCTAGCAGTTGAGCTACCTCGTCAAAGCGCTGCGGGTGACGCGGCACGATGATGGTAAGTAGATTGGGAATATTTATTTTCGCCAGTGCGTCTAAAATCAGCGCTTCTTCGTCATCGCGCGTGCTGGCTGCCAAAAATACAGGTCGTTCACTAAATAATTGCTTAAGTTGCAAACCTTTGTCTAGCAAGCTTTGTGGCGGTTTTACCTCAAATTTTAAATTTCCTGCCACACTAATATTGCTTGTACCTAAGCTTTGTAAACGCGTTGCGTCAGTATGCGTTTGCGCTGCCACGGCGCTTAAGTTTTGCAGGCCTTCGCGCGCTAGCTTGCCAAGTTTGGCATAACCGCTGGCCGATTTTTCTGAAAGCCGTGCGTTCAGCAATAACATGGGAATTTCACGCTGTTTGCAGGCAGCAATTAGGTTAAACCAAAGCTCGGTTTCCATGATTAAGCCAATGGCTGGATTAAAGTGATTTAAAAAATTGTTCACTGCAAAAGGCACGTCGTAAGGCAAATAGACGCGTTGCACATGATTACCGAACAGTTCCTCACTTGCCTCGCGGCCTGTGGGCGTGCCATGCGTGAGCAAAATTTGGTGATTTGGATAAGTAGCCTGCAGAGCGTTAATTAAAGGTTCTGCTGCGCGCGTTTCGCCTACTGATACGCAATGCAGCCAGACGATAGGTTTGTTTAGTGGATTATTAACGGGGGTATGGTAAAAACCAAAGCGCTCGCCCCAGTGCTGACGATAGGCAGGCTGCTTAATGCCACGCCACCATAATTTAAGTGGCACCAACGGCAAAATCAAATAAAGCAACATGGAATAGAAAAAGCGATTCATAACAGCATTTTCTCACAAAAGTAGCGATTTATTTCTGCGGCAAAAAACGCACACACAGTTGCCGAAATAGTGCGAGAAATTTATTTTAATTATTTATTTTTAAGTGAGTAATCGCTCACCCTAGCGCAATGCAAATACTGGCTTGGTTTCGCTTAAATTTGCCCTAAATCTGTGCAAAAAAACTTAGTAAAATAGGGTTGACGCACACAAAATAAAGGCTTAAATTTCTACTTCTGCCACAATATGTTGTGTTTAAGAGCTAATTTTTTTGCTAAATGGTTATGAATCACATAGTTAGCATGGTTTTATGTTTTTCTAATGCATATTACGTTGTAAGTGCACACTAAATTTAATAGTTAATAATAAGATTTCGGGAGTGAGTATGTTGAAAGCAGTCGAGCCAATGGCCAAATCGCAAGAGAACGCCAGCGTGGAAATTCCAATCCAATCTGTTTCGCTGGATATTTGGGATAAAAAATATCGCTTAAAAGCAAAAAATGGCGACCATGTGGATGCCGATATGGATGCTTCATACTCTCGCGTGGCGCGCGCATTGGCCGATGTGGAAGAAGAATCAAAACGCCATGAATGGCACGAGAAATTTTTGTGGGCGTTGCGCAAAGGCGCCATTCCCGCTGGTCGTATTACCTCTAACGCCGGTGCGTTAGAGCACAAACCTGCCACTTCTACTATTAACTGCACCGTTTCTGGCGTGGTAGAAGACAGCATGGATAATATTTTAGGCAAAGTACACGAAGCAGGTTTAACCTTAAAAGCCGGTTGCGGTATTGGTTACGAGTTTTCTACGCTGCGCCCAAAAG
>JANNWI010000092.1:0-5305 GCA_031414715.1 Methylophilaceae bacterium
GCAAAGGCTATATCGTGCATGGTGTTAAGCGTCGTGCATCGTTGTTTAATACCGATCGCATTGATCACTTGTACCAAGATCCGCACGTAGATAATAAAAACTTTGTACTGCACTATGGCGATTTAACAGATTCTACCAATCTAATTCGTATTATCCAACAAACACAGCCTGATGAAATTTATAATTTGGCTGCCATGAGTCATGTAGCAGTGAGTTTTGAAACGCCAGAATACACAGCAAATGCAGATGGTATTGGTACGTTGCGGATATTGGAAGCGATACGTATTCTAGGGCTCGAGAAAAAAACCAAGTTTTATCAAGCTTCCACTTCTGAACTTTATGGCTTAGTGCAGGAAACACCACAAAAAGAAACGACGCCATTTTATCCGCGTAGCCCCTATGCCGTGGCCAAGCTTTATGCTTATTGGATTACAGTCAATTATCGTGAGGCTTATGGCATCTATGCTTGTAATGGCATTTTGTTTAATCACGAATCTCCACTGCGTGGCGAAACATTTGTTACGCGCAAGATAACACGAGCCCTTGCACGCATTAAGCTTAACTTGCAAGATTGCCTGTACCTAGGCAATTTAGACGCATTGCGCGATTGGGGTCATGCCAAAGATTATGTAGAAATGCAATGGCTAATGCTGCAACAAGAAATACCTGAAGACTTTGTGATTGCTACAGGCGTGCAATATAGCGTGCGAGATTTTGTGAATGCTGCAGCCAAAGAACTAGACATGCAAATCACATGGAGTGGAGCTAGCATTGATGAAAAGGGTTACTGGCAAGGTCAATGTATTGTTCAAGTAGACTCAAGATATTTTAGGCCAACAGAAGTGGAAACTTTGTTGGGCGACCCTAGTAAAGCAAAACAGAAGCTTGGTTGGACTCCAAAAATCACTTTTGATGAGCTTGTAGCAGAAATGGTACGAGAAGATTATAAATCCGCAGAACGCGATGAGTTAGTCAAAAAACATGGCTATCAAGCCATGGACTATCACGAGTAAATAAGTCAGCAGTTTTATGGATAAAAATTCAAGAATCTACGTTGCAGGACACCGCGGGCTAGTTGGCTCTGCGCTAATGCGCCAATTGAATAAGCAAGGTTATAGCAACCTAGTCACTCGAACTCACGCAGAGCTTGATTTGACCAATCAACAAGCGGTTGCCGACTTCTTTCAAACAGAAAAACCAGAATACGTATTTTTAGCAGCTGCTAAAGTGGGTGGTATTCATGCCAATAACACCTATCCTGCTGAGTTTATTTATGAAAATTTAGCTATACAAACTAATGTTATTCATCAAGCGTATGTTAATAATGTAAAGCGCTTATTATTTCTAGGGTCAAGCTGTATTTATCCTCGTGATTGCCCTCAGCCGATTAAGGAAGAGTACTTACTTACAGGCAAGCTAGAGCCAACAAATCGACCTTATGCGTTGGCCAAAATTGCTGGTATTGAAATGTGCTGGAGTTACAACCGCCAATATGGCACGCAATATCTTGCTGCTATGCCCACTAATTTGTATGGGCCTGGGGATAACTACCACCCTGAAAATAGCCATGTGATACCAGCGTTAATACGCAAGTTTCATGAAGCCAAAATAAATCATCAGGCCACAGTCACAGTGTGGGGCACAGGCACGCCTAGACGTGAGTTTTTATACAGTGACGACATGGCAGAAGCATGTTTGTATGTGATGAATCTGGCAGAAGCAAAATTCAAACCTATGTTGGCTGCAGATAGAAATGATGGCTTGCCACCTTTAGTTAATATAGGCAGTAATGCCGACTTAACAATCGCTGAACTAGCAAGTTTAGTGAAAGCAGTCGTAGGCTTTGAGGGTGATATTGCCTTTGACACCAGTAAACCAGACGGAACGATGAGAAAGCTAATGGATTCTGGTAGGTTGAATCAGCTTGGGTGGTGTGCTAGCACAAGTTTGTTGCGCGGACTTCAGTTGTCATATCAAAACTATTTAACAATAAGGGATGCTAAATGAAGGTGGTAATTCTTGCTGGAGGATTAGGTACGCGCATTTCAGAAGAAACGCACCTTAAGCCGAAGCCGATGATTGAAATCGGTGGCAAGCCCATTCTTTGGCACATCATGAAGCTATATTCTGCGCATGGCATTAATGACTTTGTAGTTTGCTGTGGCTATAAGGGCTATGTTATTAAAGAGTATTTTGCGAACTATTTTTTGCACATGTCCGATGTTACGTTCGACATGGTCAATAACGAAATGCAAGTCCATCAACGCAAGGCAGAGCCTTGGCGCGTGACTCTTGTGGATACTGGTGAAGAAACGCTTACAGGCGGGCGCTTAAAGCGCGTTTCAGATTATGTGAAAAATGAGGAAGCGTTTTGTTTTACATACGGCGATGGTGTTGCTGACGTCAATGTGTCTTCACTAATCGACTTTCATAAAAAACATGGCAAGCTTGCAACTGTTACTGCCGTTCAACCGCCAGGTCGCTACGGTGCTTTAAATATGCAAGATAGCTTAGTAAAAGGCTTTACCGAAAAACCCAAAGGTGATGGCGGATGGATTAATGGTGGATTTTTTGTACTTTCGCCTGAATGTTTGAAATATATTCAAGATGACCGTTCTAGTTGGGAGGGTGAGCCACTGGTAAAGTTAGCTGCTGATGCAGAGCTTATGTCATTTGAACATGCTGGTTTTTGGCAGCCGATGGATACCTTGCGTGAAAAAAATATGTTGGAAGATTTGTGGCAAAGTGGGAAAGCGCCTTGGAAAGTTTGGGAATAATGTCTGGTTTCTGGCAAGGCAAAAAAGTTTTTGTCACAGGACACACTGGCTTCAAAGGCGGCTGGCTGTCACTATGGCTAAAAAGTCTGGGTGCAGAAGTTTATGGGTATGCTTTGAACCCACCAACGACCCCTAATTTTTTTACCGAGGCTAATGTTTCTGCGAGCCTAGCTGTGCACACTATTGCCGACATTCGAGATGCTGCATCGCTAGAAAAAGCGATGATCTCAGCACAGCCAGATATCGTTTTGCATCTAGCTGCACAGCCGCTAGTAAGACATTCCTATACCGACCCAGTAGAAACCTATGCCACCAATGTAATGGGTACGGTGAATTTGTTCGAAGCTGTACGTAAAACAGCTTCAGTGCGTGCAGTAGTTAATGTGACTACAGATAAATGCTACGAAAATAGAGAATCGTTGCGGCCTTACACTGAAGATGAGGCTATGGGAGGCTATGACCCATACTCCAGTAGCAAAGGTTGCTCTGAGCTTGTTACAGCTGCCTATCGGCGCTCATTTTTGGCAGAGGCAGACGTAGCTGTAGCGAGTGCTAGGGCAGGCAATGTGATTGGTGGAGGCGATTGGTCTGAAGACCGATTAATTCCTGATTTTTTACGTGCGATTGATAACAAAGAAATATTAAATGTACGCTCACCTAACGCGGTACGCCCTTGGCAGCATGTGCTAGAGCCACTTTCAGGCTATTTACTACTTGCTGAAAACTTGTTCATACATGGTAAACAGTATGCAGAAGCTTGGAATTTTGGTTCATCGGATGAAGATGCACGCACCGTTGCTTGGATTGTTGATAAATTAACTTCAACTGCGCCCAATGCTAATTGGCAAACAGATAAGCAGCCCCAACCACATGAAGCGACCTACCTAAAGCTTGATAGTAGCAAAGCTCACACACAGCTTGGCTGGCAACCGCGCTGGAATCTGGAAACAGCACTAGAAAGGATTATGAGCTGGCATCAACATTGGCATAATAATGGTGATATGCATGCGTTTAGTTTAGCGCAAATTGCCGAGTATCAAAAACAAGTGAGCCTTAAGTAATGTCAAGGTTTGATTGTTTTACCACGCTCTTACCTGGGCTCAAAATACTGCAGCGCAAACCTATAGAAGATGCGCGTGGTTTTTTAAGTCGTTTTTTTTGTGCTGAAGAATCTAAGGAACTTGGGTTTAATAAGCCAATAAGCCAGATTAACCATACACTTACTCGTCAAAAAGGCGCTGTGAGAGGCTTACATTATCAGCAACCACCACATGCCGAAATTAAATTGGTCAGTTGTATTAAAGGTGAAGTGTTTGATGTGGCGGTAGATTTGCGTAAAAATTCGCCAACATTTTTACAATGGCATGGTGAAGTGCTGAGTGAACATAATCAACGTAGCCTATTAATACCGGAAGGTTTTGCACATGGTTTTCAAACGCTCACAGAAGATTGTGAGTTGATTTATTTGCATTCTGCTCCTTACATAAAAGAGGCTGAGGCCGCACTGAATGTGACAGACCCAAAACTTGCCATTACATGGCCGTTAACTATTACCGAGATTTCTGAAAGAGATCGTTTACACCCCATGATTAAATTAGATTTTGAAGGAATTGCTGTATGAAATGCCGACACTGTGGCACTGAGCTACATTTACCATTAATAGACTTAGGTAGCGCGCCGCCATCAAATGCGTATTTGACTGAGAAAACCCTAAAGGCGCCAGAAAAATGGTTTCCGCTAAAAGTGCTGGTCTGCAATCAATGTTGGTTAGCTCAGACGGAAGATTATGCGGGTGCTGAAGAACTGTTTGATGCGGATTATGCTTACTTCAGCTCATTCTCAAGCTCATGGCTTAAGCATGCAGAGCAGTATGTAATTGATATGGTGAATCGCTTTAATCTGACTGAAAAATCGCACATAGTAGAAATAGCAGCTAACGATGGCTATTTGTTACAGTATGTCAAAGCAAAAGGCATCCCGTGCTTAGGCGTAGAGCCAACAACGAGCACTGCATTGGCCGCCAGAGAAAAAGGAATTGAGATTGTAGAAGCGTTTTTTGGTGTAAAACTTGCCATGAATCTTATTGCACAAGGTAAGCAGGCAGATTTAACAGCTGCAAATAATGTGCTTGCCCATGTGCCAGATATTAATGATTTTGTTGAAGGGTTTGCGCATTTACTTAAACCGAATGGCGTTGCAACTTTTGAGTTTCCGCATTTGATGCAATTAATCAAACATTCTCAATTTGACACTGTTTATCATGAACATTTTTCTTATTTATCATTAACAGCAGTGAACCAAATATTTAACCAAAATGGTTTACAAGTATTTGATGTGCAAGAAATTAGTACACATGGTGGAAGCTTGCGAGTATTTGCACAGCGAAAAGATCAAGGGCAACATCAAGTCAACGAATCAGTTAGTAACCTTTTAGCAAGAGAGCTAGAAGTTGGTGTTAAGACAGAAGGTTATTATGTCGATTTGCAACTGCAAGCAAATTGTATTAAACATGATTTGGTTGATTTTTT
>JANNWI010000093.1:0-7395 GCA_031414715.1 Methylophilaceae bacterium
GCTGCCTCTACCCGTGGTATAGACGATGTGCGCACGTTATTAGAGCAAGCGACCTATGCGCCGACTGTAGGCCGTTATAAAATTTTTATGTTGGATGAGGTGCACCAGCTAACCAAAGAGGCATTTAATGCCTTGCTAAAAACGCTGGAAGAGCCGCCAGCACACATTAAATTTATACTTGGCACGACTGATCCACAAAAAGTACCTGTCACCGTGCTTAGCCGTTGTTTGCAGTTTAACCTGCGTCAAATGGCTAGCCCGACCATTTCAGAACATTTAAAACATGTACTTGGCCAAGAAAATATTAGTTTTGAACCAGCAGCTATTCACTTAATTGCGCGCGCAGCGGCAGGCAGTATGCGCGATGCGTTGTCGCTGACGGATCAAGCCATTGCTTATGGCAACCAAACGGTCAACGAGGCCGAAGTACGCAGCATGTTGGGGGCGATTGACCAAAGTTATTTATACGAAATTTTAGCGACCCTGCAAGCCAATAACGGCGTGGGCGTGATAGAAATCGCTAAACAGATGGAAGCGCGCAGTTTGTCATTTGAGGCCGCGCTGAATGATTTAGCCAACTTGCTACATCAAATTGCCATCGCGCAAACCGTGCCACAAGGCATTGCCGATGATATGCCAGAACGCGCGGTGTTGTTAGATTTGGCGCAAAAAATGTCAGCTGAAACCATTCAGCTGTATTACCAAATTGCGCTGTTAGGCCGTCGTGATATTGGCCTTGCGCCAGACGAATATGCAGGTTTTACCATGACGCTGTTGCGCATGCTGGCATTTACCCCAGCAGACAAAGGCACGTTTATACCATTAGAAAAAAATGTATTGGTGCCGCATAATGGCGAAAAATTGCTTAAATCTAATGAGCAAGCTATACCGATGGCTATGTTTGTTGCATCTACACGACCTGATGACAAATCGACAACTATTCCATCCTTACCAACTGAAACAGCCATTCAGACAGATGCTCTGACAGCCAATATCCATGCGGCTCCCAGCCTACCCATCTCAGAGTCGACAAGCTTTAATGGCGATTGGCGTAAATTGGTAGAGCAAAGTTTGAAATTAGGCTTGGCGCGCGCTTTAGCGCAAAACTGCGAGCTAGTCAGTTATGACGATAACAGCTTTAATTTACGCGTAGCCAGCGCGCAAAAACACTTAGTCAGTGCTAGTTATCAAGATAAATTAGCCAGTGCTATTAACGAATATTTTGGCCGAAAAATACGTTTAAATATTGTTGTTGCCAGCGATGTTCAGACAGAAATTGTCACACCTGCCAAGCAAAATGCTAGCGAAAAAGCGGTGATTCAATCTGGCGCAGAAGCTGCAATTATGAACGATGATTTTGTAAAAGCACTGATGTCAGATTTAGGTGCAACCATCATTCCCAACTCGATTAAACCTGTTTAACACTTTAACCTTATAGGAGAAAAATATGATGAAAGGCGGCATGGGCAACATGATGAAGCAAGCCCAAATGATGCAAGCGAACATGCAAAAAGCACAGGCTGAGCTTGCAGAAACATTGGTGGAAGGCGCTGCTAGCAACGGGATAGTGAAAGTGAGTATGACTTGTAACAACACGGTGAAGCGCGTAATGATTGATGACGCCGCAATGGATGACCGCGAAACATTAGAAGATTTGCTATTAATTGCACTTAATGATGCGCGTGCAAAGGCAGAAGCAACAAGCAATGCGCGCATGAGCGGCATGATGCCAGCAGGCATGAAACTTCCCTTTTAGTTTGTGAAAAACCCACCTGCTCTAGAAGCCTTAATTGACGGCCTTCGCTGCCTGCCTGGCGTAGGGCCAAAATCGGCGCTGCGCATGGCGTATTACTTACTTCAGCGCGATAGAACAGGTGCAAATGCTTTAGCGCTGTCAATGCAAAATGCGCTGCAAAAGCTTGGTCATTGCACATCATGTAATAATTTTTCTGAATCACCGGTCTGTCAACTTTGTGAATCTGAAAATCGCGACCCAAGTCAACTATGCGTAATAGAAATGCCTACCGATTTGATGATGATGGAACAAACGCATTCTTATTCAGGCATGTATTTTGTATTGATGGGAAGATTATCACCCTTAGATGGTATAGGCCCAAAAGAAATTAATCTAGATAAACTCATTAAGCGTGCGCAAGACGGAGTGATAAAAGAGGTAATTTTAGCCACTAATTACACGGTGGAAGGCGAAGCCACTGCTCATTACATTAGCGAGCTACTTAAAACACGCGGCATTGCAGTTAGCCGCATTGCACGCGGATTACCGATGGGAGGCGAGATTGAATATGTTGATTCAGGTACGCTATCAATGGCTTTGTTAGGCCGCAAACAACTGTAGCAAATCGTTTGGGGTTTCAATCATCGAATCAGCGCCCCACTGTTGCGGCTTATCAGTCACATCAATATAGCCAAACAATGCCACCACCGTTTTCATTGCCGCCGCTTTGCCCGCAATAATATCGCGCTCTGCATCGCCCACATACATGCAATTTTCAGGTTTTACACCGACTTGCTCACACGCCATTAACAGCGTGGCAGGCGATGGTTTTGGTTGTGGCGCATCATCGCCACACACAATGCAAGCTGCGCGATTGTCTATGTTTAAGCGCATGCTTTCAATTAAACCAATGGTAAATCGGCGTGGTTTATTGGTGACGATTCCCCATGCTAGGCCTTTATTTTCAATGGCTTCAAGCAACTCTGCAATACCCTGTAATAGCACTGGACTACGCGTATACACGGTGTCGTAAATATCTAAATACTCATCGCGCATAGCAATAAAGCTGTCATCAACTGGCGTAATGCCAAAACCTAAACCTACAAGTCCACGTGAGCCATGCGAGGCAAACGGACGTATGCTTTCATATGCTAGCGGTGGTTTTCTATGCTTGATTAATTGTAGATTTAGCGCATGCGCTAAGTCTGGCGCGGTATCGACTAAGGTACCATCTAGGTCAAAAAGTATCATACTGATCACACTAGTACCGATCAAATTAGTACTGATCAAGTTATTCCTTAACCGTGTGCATCATGTAATTGACAGAAACATCATCGCTCAGCCAATAATGTTTTGTTATTGGGTTATAACTCATGCCGATTTGATGCTGTAGAGATAAGCCTGCGGGTCGCATCCAGCTTGCCAATTCAGAGGGTTTAATAAACTTGGCATAATCGTGGGTGCCGTGTGGCAGCATGTTTAGCACATATTCTGCACCCACAACAGCAAATAAATAAGCTTTTGGATTACGATTGATGGTTGAGAAAAACACATGGCCGCCTCGCTTAACTAATTTGGCACACGCAGCCACAATGCTAGCAGGGTCAGGCACGTGTTCTAACATTTCTAGGCAGGTCACCACATCAAAACTAGCAGGGTGTATATCTGCCAAACTTTCGACAGAAATGAGCCGATAACCTACTACCACGCCACTTTCTAAGCTGTGTAGCTGCGCTACTTTCAAAGCTTTTTCACCTAAATCAATACCCGTTACAGTAGCGCCCTTTTGTGCCATAGATTCACTTAAAATGCCGCCACCACAGCCAACGTCTAATACTGTTTTTCCGCTTAAGCTAACGGCTTGATCAATATAGTTTAAACGTAGTGGGTTAATGTCGTGCAACGGTTTAAATTCGCTGGTTTTATCCCACCATTTATGCGCTAACTCACTGAATTTATTCAGTTCTGTTTGATCAAAATTCAATTGGTCTACATTTATCATTTTATCGTTTAAACTCACTTAACTATTTAAATTCACTTAACTTGGTTTGCCAATTAGTTACAATATCGCTAAGTTCTTGTGGTTCAACATGGCTAAATAAGCCGTTTGTATAGGCTGGCCGATGAAATTTTAAATCACCATTAACCCAAACATGGCTGACATGCTCGCGACCAGCCACATATACCAGCTGTGACACCACATCAAAACAAGGTTGCATTGTCATATCTGATAATCTGACAGCAGTTAAATCAGCAAGTTTACCTATTTCTATCGAGCCTATCTTATCACTTAAATTTAAGGCTTTTGCACCATTAATGGTAGCCATTTCTAACGCTTGATGTGCCGAAATTGCGGTCGCATCTCCGCTCTGCCCTTTGGCTAATAAAGCGGCCAAACGCATTTCGGCAAACATGTCTAATCGATTATTACTGGCAGCACCATCGGTGCCTAAACCAATATTAATGCCCTGTTTGGCGTATTCTGCAATCGGTGCAATGCCAGAAGCCAACTTTAAATTAGAGCTTGGGCAATGTGCAATGCTGCAGCCATGTTCGGCAAGTAATTTAATTTCTGCCGTATTTAAATGTACGCAATGTGCCAGAGTGACGGTTGAGTTCAGCAAATCCAAATTTGCCAAACGCGCTATCGGGCGCATGCCATGCATTTGCTCACTTAGGTTAATTTCTGCCTGCGTTTCGTGCAAATGCGTGTGAATGCCTATATCTAACTGAGCGCTTAAGGTGTTAATTTGCGAAAAAGTCGCATCAGTCACTGTATATGGCGCATGCGGGGCAAAACTAAAGCTAATCAGTGGTTCATCGCGCAGTTTATCTTTGGCGGCGGTGCCTTTATCAATATAGTCCTCAGCATTATTGGCATAATTGGTGGCAAACTCGATAACAACCAAACCTAAATTAGCACGTATACCAATTTGCAAGGCAGCTTCGGCAGCCGCTAGCGGATAAAAGTACATATCATTAAAAGTGGTGACGCCGCCACTCAGCATTTCCGCACAAGCCAACAGCGTACCATCGCGTACAAAACTGGTCGATACAACTGCCTGCTCAGCAGGCCATATATGTTGCTCTAGCCAAGGCATCAGCGGCATATCATCGGCCAAGCCACGCATTAAGCTCATAGCGGCATGTGTATGCAGATTAATTAAGCCAGGTATTAACACATGCTCGGTTAATTGTATTGTTTCTGCCGCTTGGTATTGCTTGGTTTGATGGTTAGGGCAAATATCAATGATTTTGCCTGCTTGAATCACCACAGCATGGTTTTCTAACAGCGTATTAGCGGGAACAATTGGGCAAAGCCAACGTGATTCAATAATTAAATCGACATTAATATTACTTTCAAGCATATTCTCAATCATGTGTTTATTATAACGATTTAAAGCAGTCGCATTTATACCAAACATAAATATACTGGGCAATAAAAAACCCCGCAGTGCGGGGTTTTTTATTAAGCTTAATTCTATTATTTAGAATCTAATTCTTAGAATCTAATTCTTAGAATCTATGATTTAGAATCTATGGCTTAGTTACAGCCCATTTCTTTTTTACCTTCAGCCTGAATCGTTACGCGACGGTTAGGTTGTAAGCATGATACTAATTTCTTCGTTGCTTTATTACCAGTACACTCAACCACTGGCTCTGCTTCACCTTTGCCAACCGCTTCGATTATTGAAGGGTCAACACCTTGCGTAGCTAAGTAATCTTTTACTTGGTTAGCACGGCGCTCTGACAGTTTTTGGTTGTAAGCATCTGAACCAATACGATCTGTATGGCCAGTTACAATCACTGCTTTCAATTCAGGATTTGCTTTAATTTTTGCAGCAGCTTCATTTAGCGCAGCTTTACCTTCGTCGCTAATGTTAGCCTTGTCAAAACCAAATAGTTTCTCAGCACCTACAGTAATGGTATCCATTGTTGGTTCGCATTTTGCTGGCTCTGGAGCTGGTGCCGGAGCTGGCTCTGGCATTGGTTCTGGCGCAGCTGCAATTTGTGCTGGCTCTGGAGCAGCTTCAGCAACTACTGGTGCTGGAGCACCAAAACGGAATACGCCGCCAAGGTTAAACAGTGTGTTGCCAATTGTTTCCTTATCAGATCCAACACCTGCAACATCAACTTCTGCCTTACTCCATTGGTGACGCAAATCTGCTTGCAAACCAAATGTATCGTTAAATAAGTACTGTGCACCTAAGCCCAAACCTGCTAACCATGACGTTTTTTTACCGTCAACATCAAAGCCAGGCACTTTGTAATCAACATTGTTACGCGTAGCACCTAAACCTGCCAATAAGAATGGGCGGAAGTTGCTACGGCTAAACATATATAAAGCATCTAAACCTAGTTGTGTAGATTTGTATTTACCACTTGCACCAGCAATACCAGTATCTTCATCAGCACGGTTGTAACCTAAACGACCTTGTAAATCCCAGCTTGGTGAAAGTTCTTTACCGATAGCTAAAAAGCCACCACGACCATTGTCTGCGTCTAAATCACTGTCAGTATTCATGTAGCTAACGCCTGGTACTGCATACCAAGCACCACGGAACATATCTTCGGCTGATGCAGTAACGGCTGTAAGGCCTAAAGTTGCTGCAACGGCTAGACTTACTAAATTTTTATTCATTATTCAAACTCCTCTGTTATTAATTAAAACTAATGTAACCCATAATCAAACATTCAATACGAATTCCTAAACTTCACTATACTTAAAGTACATTAACTATGCAACGCTAAACCCAAAATTAATGACACTTTTGTACCTTTTCTGTTGCCATTACGCAACACATTTTGCACCTCATTCAATTTAGTATCGTTTAATGCTGATTTTCTCTGCGAGTTATCGCACACACCACCTCTAAAACCAATGAATGTAGCATTAACATTTAACAGTAAATCTATATGTTGTGGTTGCAATGAACCAGCCAAGCCAGATGTTAACTGGTAATGATGACATTGCTGTGTAAATAAGTGTAAAGATTGTTGGTTTTGCACTTGCAATAAATCTTGCTGTTTATTTTTAGTATCCATCATGGCACCATAAAAACCAACTTGTTTTAATACTGGCAATATCGTAAAGTCAGGCAACTCATCGGCGAAAAAAACGGCTACAATTTTTAGGCCTGATTTTGTTAAGATGAATAATTTTTCATAAAAATCAGGTGCTTGAAATAAGCTCGATACTGCGATTTTAATAATATTAACGCCAACATCTGCGCGCGTTTGAATATCATGTACAAGCTCGTCAACACTTGTGTGCAGCTCGCCCACCGTGGCACTAACGAGCTTGCCGCCATTGACCAAACGCACTATTTGCTTTGTTACCTCTAAATCTAGCGCACCAAGCGCACCTACATTTGGGTCTTTCAGGTCAATAATATCTACGCCCGCTGCCAGCGCAATGCTGGCTTCTTGCACATTTTTAACGCTGATTAAAAGTTGCGTCATACTTGGTTTTTACCCAATTGTTCTGCATAAAAATGTTCAATTTTTTCTACCAACCAGCCCCATGCTTCCAGTTCGCGCTCACCAGCCGTTTTATCAATGGCAATTTGTAAATACTGCATTTCTGTCATCACTTTATCTTTTGGCAACATATGCAAGCGGCTCACCAAAATACAAAGCTCTAACACCGCTGCTTGCGC
>JANNWI010000094.1:0-3615 GCA_031414715.1 Methylophilaceae bacterium
TGTAAATGCACCAAGTTGCGCCAAGTATGCAGCATAGTCATGTTGCCCAGCGAAGCCAGCAAAAACGTGACGTAATAGCCCAAGCTGATGGAGTAATTAATAGAACCCACTAGCAGCAGAATAAGCATGACTGCATACAAAATGCCCCAGCGCGTTGGCAGAATATAAATTTGCCGCGGATTTAGTGTGGCAATATTGTTATCAATTTTTGCGGTACGAAACCACTTTGCCCAATGCTTAGCTGAAAAAAACCTCGACTTAGATTTACTCGGCATTAAAATATTTGAACTTGCCATCGCACTTAACGAATCGCTACGCGCTCTAGTATTTGCCTAGCAGTCTCGTTATTTTCAGCAGCTAAACGATGTGACACCACGCTAGCAAACACCGCTTGCACGTCTTCAGGAATCACAAAATCACGACCCTCTAATAATGCCCACGCTTGTGCGCATTGTCTTAGGCCTAGCCCAGCACGTGGTGATAAACCAGTACTAAATTGCGTACGCGTATGCAAAATTAAATCTTGCAGATAATCTAATAACTGCTCTGAGACATGAACATTTTTTACCGATTGCTGCAGTGAAAGTAGCGCATTGATGTCGCAGGCTGCTTGAATTTTTGTACCACGCCCCGCTTGGTTTTTCAGCAATGCACGCTCCGATACTGCATCGGGGTAGCCTAGCGTAATGCGCATCAAAAAGCGGTCTAGTTGCGATTCTGGCAAGGGGAACGTGCCTATATGATGTTTGGGATTTTGCGTGGCAATCACAAAAAAAGGCGTCGGTAAGGCATGTGTTTCGCCATCCACCGTAATTTGCTGCTCTTCCATCGCCTCTAACAATGCACTTTGCGTTTTGGGTGTGGCGCGATTAATTTCATCGGCCAGCAACATGTTGGTAAATATTGGCCCAGGATGAAACTGAAACCCTGATGTGGCGCGATCGTACACCGACACGCCAATAATATCTGCTGGCAGCAAATCGCTGGTGAATTGACTGCGCCTAAAATTGAGGCCAAGCACCTGCGCTAGTGTGTGCGCCAGCGTGGTTTTCCCCATGCCAGGCAAATCTTCTACAAGTAAATGTCCGCCAGCAAGTAAGCAAGCAAGGCTCAACTTTACTTGCGTTTGTTTGCCTAAAATAACTAGTGAGACGCCATCTGTAATGACCTTAAGCGTGTTTTGCATATAATTTATTATGTTAGGTTGAATAAGAATATTTTAACCACATATTAGAGATTAATGATGAAACGATTGAGTCAACCATTCAATTTCCATCATAATTTATTAAGCTGGTCTAATAATTCAGGGGTAACGACATGATTGTAAGAAAATCAACGGAACGAGGACACTTTAACCATGGCTGGCTAGACAGTTACCATTCATTTTCGTTCAGCCGCTATATAGACCGCAACTGGATGGGCTATTCTGTATTACGCGTAATTAACGAAGATGTCATTGCGCCAGCGCAAGGTTTTGGCATGCATTCGCACGATAACATGGAGATTATTACTTACGTTTTGCAAGGTAATTTGGCGCATAAAGATAGTCTTGGCAATACCGAGGTGATTCGCCAAGGCCATGTGCAGCGCATGACAGCGGGCACTGGCATCACGCATAGCGAGTTTAATGCGTCTGATAGCGAGCCCGTGCATTTGCTGCAAATTTGGATACTACCCAACCAACAAAATCTTCCACCTAGCTATGAGGATGGCTTTTTTAGTGATGCGCAAAAGCAAAATCAATGGTGTTTGTTAGCGAGTGAAAACGCAGAACTGGGTTCATTAAAGGTTCATCAAGACATGCGATTATTTGCCAGTAAATTAGATGAACGAAAAGTGTTGGAATATGCTCTGATTGAGAATCGTAGCGCCTATTTGCAGGTGGCTAGCGGCAGTGTGGAAATTGAAGGCACGCAATTAACTGCTGGCGATGCGGTAATGTTTGATGCTGCTCAGACGATTCATATGAAAGCCATCAGTCACGCAGAAATACTGCTGTTTGATTTGCCTGCACATTCAATATTAGGAGGTTGATATGAAAGCTATTAAAAGCACTGCAACTGTACTTATTGCTAGCCTAGCCGCTCTGCTATTGGCTTGCAGCCATGCATTTGCCGCGCCAGAGGCATACAGAATTGATGATACACACAGCTTTGCCAACTGGAGCTTACGCCATGTGGCCAGCAAAACCTCAGGCACCTTTAGCGATATCACTGGCAAAATATTGATTGACGCTGATAATTTGGCTAATTCCAGCGTAGAAGCAAAAATTAATATGCTCAGCGTGAATAGTAGCCACGCCAAGCGCGATAAACACATTAAAGAGGCCGATTATTTAGATACTGATAAATTTGGCGAAGCAACATTTGTTAGCAAAAAAATTGTAGCCACATCTAAAACTGAAGGCGTGATGACAGGCATATTGACAATGCATGGCGTAGCTAAAGAAATGACCTTTCCGTTCAAAGTGTTAGGTTTTGGCATAGACCCTTGGGGCGGTTATCGCACAGGGTTTGAAGCAAAAACCAGCTTAAAAGCCAGTGACTTTGGTTTTGGTTGGGGCATTAAACCCAACGCATCTGTGGGCGACGATATAGAAATCACATTGTTGATTGAAGGCGTGAAGTTGCCGCCGCCAAGCTCCATTAAATAAACGCATTCAAATTTATAATTTTAGTATTAATTAGGAGTTTTAAATGGCATTAGATTTATTTAGCCCAGTAAAGTTGGGTTCTATTGAACTTAAAAATCGCATAGTGATGGCGCCACTGACTAGAAACCGAGCGGGTGAGGGCGGTGTACCACATGATTTAAATGTTACTTATTATGCGCAACGCGCAACAGCGGGCTTAATAGTGACTGAGGCCACTCCAATTTCTGACATGGCGCATGGCTACCCCGCATTGCCAGGGATTTATACTGATGAGCAAGTAGCTGGTTGGAAAAAAGTGGTGGATGCAGTGCACGCCAAAGGCGGCAAAATTGTATTGCAACTGTGGCATGTGGGCCGTATTTCGCACCCAAGTTTGTTGCCAAATGGTGCGCTGCCTGTAGCGCCATCTGCCATTAAACCTGCTGGCAAAGCATTTACTTACAATGGCTTGGTTGATTATGTGGAGCCACGTGCCTTAGATGCGAGTGAACTGCCGGCCATTGTGAAAGATTACGTGCATGCCACCCAGTGTGCTTTAACAGCAGGTTTTGATGGTGTAGAAATTCATGCTGCCAATGGTTATTTGCTAGACCAATTTTTGCGTGATGGCAGTAATACGCGCACTGACAACTATGGCGGCAGCTTTGAAAATCGTGCACGTTTATTAATGGAAGTCACCCAAGCAGTGGTAAACGTGATTGGGGCAAATAAAGTGGGCGTACGACTTTCGCCAGTGAATCCGTTTAACGATATGCAAGATAGCAATGCACAAGCACTGTTTAATTATGTTGCAGATGCTCTTAACCAGTTTAATTTGGCGTATTTGCATGTGGTAGAAGGTGGCATAGGGGGTGCAGATGCGCCAGCGTTTGATTTTGTTGCATTAAGAAAACACTTCAACAATGCTTACATGGCCAATTTGGGCTACGACAAAGCCCGTGGCAATGCCGCCATTGCGAGTG
>JANNWI010000095.1:0-2132 GCA_031414715.1 Methylophilaceae bacterium
CATTTAAATCATCAATACCAGCGTAACCAATTGCTGCGAGGATACGGCCCAAGTTTGGATCTGATGCAAAAAATGCAGTTTTAATCAACGGTGAATGCGCGATGGCATAAGCCACTTTACGACACTCTGCTTCAGTTTTGCCACCTTCCACACGCACCGTCATAAATTTGGTGGCACCTTCACCATCGCGCACAATGGCTTGTGCCAGTTCAACAGCAACTTCGGTTAACGCGTCACGAACAGCTAAGAAATTTTCATTACCTTCTGCTATCTCCGCGTTATTGGCTTTTCCTGTTGCCATTAAAATCAAGCTGTCATTGGTGCTGGTATCGCCATCTACCGTAATGCAATTAAATGATTTATTGACTGCGTATTGAATAATACTTTCAAGCGCAGCTTGGCTAATGGCAGCATCGGTGCCTATATAGCCCAACATGGTCGCCATATTAGGATGAATCATGCCACTACCTTTGCTAATACCAGTAATGGTGATTTTTTTACCCTCAATCGTAATTTGTTTACTGACGCCTTTGGCCACAATATCCGTGGTCATAATGGCTTCGGCCGCATTTAGCCAATTGTCCTCTTTCAAGTTGGCTATCGCCGCTGGCAAACCCGCGATGACTTTATCGACGGGTAGTGGCTCTAATATCACCCCAGTAGAAAACGGCAACACTTGATTTGCTTGCACACCAAGCAAGCCTGCAAGCGCTTCACAGCTTTGTTTGGCGCGCTTCAAGCCATCCTCACCTGTGCCGGCATTAGCACAGCCCGTATTCACCAGCAGCGCGCGAATGCCTGCTTTTTGACCTAAATAATCTTTACACAAAATCACTGGTGCGGCGCAAAATCGATTTAAAGTAAACACGCCCGCTACCGCTGTGCCTTCTGCCAGCTTAATTACCAGCACATCTTTACGGTTAGGTTTACGCACATGCGCTTGGGCGAAGCCTAATTGAATGCCGCTAACAGGCAATAGAGATGCAGCTTGCGGAGCAGATAACTTGACTGGCATTGCGATAGCTTTCTAAGATTAATTGCTTGTATTTTAGCGCAATAGTTAGCCAGCAAGCATGCGTAAGCGAATGAAATTTGTTTAGTCAACGGCAGTAAAGCATACGAGCAAAAAGCAATGCCCTGTAAGCCGCACGGATATTGGCTTGCAGGGCATGTGTTTTGATGTTGCTTAGATTGGCTTAAAATTTACATATCTAAGCTCGGCGCCAGGTGGTGCCTTGCGGTGTGTCTTCCAAAATAATGCCTGAGTCAGCAAGTTGTTTTCTAATGGCATCTGCCTCAGTAAAGTTTTTGGATTTTTTAGCTTCAACACGGAACAAGATTAATTCATTAATTGTTTCATCGCTAAAACTTTTAGTTAAAATAGCATCGCTTCCAGTTAGCTTGTATGTTCCAGATTCAGCAGTCAAAACATAATGTTTCGACTGCAAAAATGTATTCGCATCACGTTGCAACAAACCTATCACTCCCGCTAAATTTTTAAGCAAACTCACAGCTTCGATCGATTGTGTTTTATTCACTTCATTGGCTAAATCAAACAGCGCCGCCATCGCTTCCGACGTATTAAAATCATCGTCCATCGCGGCTTTAAAGCGCGCGGCTTGTGGATGCTTCCAATCGATTTTATTAGTGCTCACTCCTCGCCCACGTAATGCTGTGTATAAGCGTGTTAGCGAAGCTTTGGCATCATCTAAATGCGCATCAGAATAGCTGAGCGGGCTACGATAATGCGCGCGCAGAATGAAAAAACGCACCACTTCGGCATCATATTTTTTCAGCACTTCACGAATGGTGAAAAAGTTGCCGAGCGATTTGGACATCTTTTCGTCATCCACCCGTACAAAGCCGTTATGCATCCAGTAATTCGCCATCTTGCAGCTATTGGCCGCTTCACTTTGCGCAATTTCGTTCTCATGATGCGGAAACTGCAAATCTTGGCCGCCACCGTGAATATCAAAATGCGCGCCTAAATGATGCGCGCTCATGACCGAGCATTCGATATGCCAACCTGGGCGACCTTTGCCGCCATTAGGCCCGCCAAACGGAGAATCCCAGCTTGGCTCTTTCGGTTTTACCGATTTCCACAGTACAAAATCCATGGCGTCTTTTTTATT
>JANNWI010000096.1:0-5696 GCA_031414715.1 Methylophilaceae bacterium
CCACCACGCGACCCACGTCAGTTGGCGTAAAGCGTTTTTTGTCTAATACCACATATTCGCGGTCTTGCAGCGTGCTGATAATACTGGCGTAGGTAGAAGGGCGGCCAATGCCGTAATCTTCTAAAATTTTCACCAAACTAGCTTCGCCATAACGCGGTGGTGGCTCAGTAAAGTGTTGATCGCCATAAATTTTTTCTACAGTTAGCACTTCACCTGTTTCTAGATGTGGTAATTTTGATTCGCCATCTTCGTCATCATCATCGTCACGGCCTTCCATATATACTGCAATAAAGCCCGGAAACACTAGCGTTTGGCCAGTGGCGCGAAATAAATTAGCCTCGCTACCCACCGCTAAGTCCACACTAACCGCATCAAACTTGGCAGGAGACATCTGGCAAGCTAAGCTACGCTTCCAAATCATTTCATATAGCTTAAATTGCTCGTCATTTAAATATTGGCGCATCTTAGCGGGGGCGCGATTGATGTCGGTCGGCCGAATCGCCTCATGCGCTTCTTGCGCATTTTTGGCCTTGGTTTTGTACATTACTGGCGATTTTGGGCAATAATCAGCATCAAAATTTTTCTTCACATAGTCACGTATGCTCATCACCGCTTCAGTCGCCATGCTGAATGAATCGGTACGCATATAGGTAATAAGGCCAACCGTGCCAGAGCCAATATCCACGCCCTCGTACAAGCCTTGTGCCACACGCATGGCACGGCTAGTGGTAAAGCCAAGCTTGCGCACCGCCTCTTGTTGCAGGGTTGATGTGGTAAACGGCGCAGCAGGGCTACGGCTACGTTGCTTCTTTTCTACCCTTGAAACAGTTGTTTTGCCTGCGCTTGCCAGCAATAATTTACCAACAATATCAGCTTGTTGGTCATGGTTTACAACGCTAAATTGCTCAACTTTTTCGTTATTTAATAGCACTAATTTGGCATTGAATTTATTGGCGTGTTTTAGCGCATCTAAGTGAATCGTCCAATATTCTTGGTTTTTAAATGCTTCAATTTCTAACTCACGCTCTACTATTAAACGTAGCGCTGGGCTTTGCACACGGCCTGCAGATAAGCCACGGCGGATTTTTTTCCATAACAGCGGCGATAAATTAAAGCCGACCAAGTAATCTAATGCGCGGCGTGCTTGCTGCGCATTAACCAAATTCATGGCAATATCGCGCGGGTTATCAATCGCGTGTTTCACTGCAGTTTGCGTAATCTCGTTAAACTCTACGCGCTTGAGTAGTTTATTTTTGAGTAATTTTTTATCGGCTAAAATCTCGGCAATATGCCACGAAATGGCCTCACCTTCGCGGTCTGGGTCGGTCGCTAAGTAAATATTATCTGCATTTTTAACGGCCTTGGTAATCGCATCCATGTGTTTAGCATTGCGGTCAATAATGTCGTACTTCATGGCAAAATTATTGGCTGGGTCTACTGCGCCATTTTTAGGAATTAAATCACGGACATGGCCGTATGAAGCTAATACCTCGAAATCTTTACCGAGATATTTTTGCAGCGTTTTGGCTTTTGAAGGCGATTCTACAATGAGTAAACTAGACATTTATACCTTATGTATGGGGTGCTATATTGACGCGATTATTTTAACTGCTTAGATAATAGCAAGCTAAATAGCAACTAGACAACAACATTGGAAATAAAAAATTGTAAAGCGACTAAAAGCTAATTGCGAATAAACTCAATTTTAGTACCGTTATTGCTAAATAAATTAAGCGCATTTTTTGTGGAATCGTTGTTTAATTTATTTCTAGACACGGTTTCAGACTCTTTTTCGGCAATGTCGCCAAACAGTGCATCTTCATCATCTTTCTTTGCTTGGCTTAAGCTTTTAAAATCGTACAAATCAACATCCGCTAAGTGCGAAGGCTCTACATTGCCAATGGCGCGGAAGATATTATTAATGCGGCCTGGCTGTTCCAGCTCCCAAGCTTGCAGCATATTTTTTACGTTTTGACGCTGCAAATTCGGCTGGCTGCCGCATAAATCACAAGGAATAATCGGGAACGCCATTTGACGCGCATAACTGGCAATATCTTTCTCGCTGCAATATGCCAATGGGCGAATCACAACATTTTGTTTGTCATTCGTTGCCAATTTGGGTGGCATTGCTTTTAGTTTTGCACCAAAAAACATATTTAAAAACAGCGTTTCTACAATGTCATCGCGGTGATGCCCAAGCGCTATTTTGTTGGCGCCCAGCGTTTTTGCAGTGGTGTAAATAATACCGCGCCGTAGGCGGCTACACAGACTGCACGTCGTCGCGCCTTCGGGTATTTTTTCTTTCACGACCGAGTAAGTATCGGCTTCAACAATTCGGTAATCCACACCTAAATTTTTAAAATATTCTGGCAAAATATGCGCTGGAAAATTAGGCTGCTTTTGGTCTAAATTCATGGCGATTAATTTAAAATCAATCGGTGCGCGCTCTTGCAATGCCAGCAACATCATCAACATGGTGTAACTATCTTTACCGCCGCTCATGCATACTAAAACGGTGTCGCCATCTTCAATCATGTTGTAATCGCCAATGGCTTTGCCAGTGGCGCTTATTAAACTGTTTCTTAGTTTAATAAAATTGTTAGAGTGATTTTCAGGAAGGTGCTTAATCATAAATTCTACCTATAAATTCTACCTATAAATTCAGGCTGCGCCCGCCATCCACCGCCAACACATGGCCAGTAATAAACGGCGCATCAGCCACTAAAAATTTGACTGCTTTGGCAATATCTTGCGGTTGCCCTATGGTTTTTAAAAGCGTTTGGTTAATTACACGTTGTCGGTAAACCTCATCAAATTGTGGGTTGTTTTCTGGCCATTGCACTGGGCCAGGGGCAACTGCATTGACGCGCACTTCCGGCGAAAGCTCGTGTGCGAGCGATTTTGTGAGTGTTACTAAGCCCGCTTTTGCCACGCTATACACCACATAGCCTTTTTTCGGGCGTTCAATGTGCATGTCGGTAATATTAACAATGCAGCCGTGATTTTTGCGCAGCTCTGTCGCAGCAGCTTGCGCTAGGAACATAGGTGCTTTTAAGTTGCTGCCGACTAAATCGTGCCAATTTTCTTCGGTAATTTTGCCAATTTCAGTGGAATAATAACTGCTGGCGTTATTGATTAACACATCTAGTTTGCCAAACTGCTTCACCGTTTCAGCCACTAAATTAGCCATGATGGCGATATTGAGCAAATCGCCCTGAATAATCGCCACAGAATTGGCGCGTTGCAAATTCAGCTCTGCCTGCAAAGCGCGCGCTTCGGCGGTGCTGGTGTTGTAATGAATCATTAAACTGGCGCCGTGCGCATGCAGCTCGCGACAAATGGCCGCGCCTACGCGTTTTGCGCCGCCTGTTATTAAGATTGTTTTGTTTGCTAAATTCAATTTTTACTCACTTGTCTAATCAAATATTATAATGGCTTATGCATTCATTACCTATTCCCAACGCACAATCGCAAGCACTTAGCCAACAATTGGCTGATTTAATTCAACAAAAAATTAAAGATAATAATGGCTGGATAGATTTTGCCACTTTTATGCAAATGGCTTTGTACACGCCAGGTTTGGGCTATTACAGCGGCGGTGCGCAAAAGTTTGGCGATTCTTTAAACGGTGGCGGCGATTTTGTGACCGCGCCCGAAATTTCACCTTTGTTTGCGCAAACACTTGCACGTCAATATGCACAGTTGCATGCCGCATGTATGTTGGCTGCTGGCGATGCCAATAACGCTAGTTCTAACATTTTGGAGTTAGGTGCAGGCACTGGCAAATTAGCCACCGATTTGTTGCTGGAATTGCAAAGACTAGACGCACTGCCAACCCAATATTTTATATTGGAAGTAAGCGACCACTTACGCCAAGTTCAGCGTGAAAACTGTGAGAAATTATTACCTACTAACTTGTTTGAGAAGTTAGTTTGGCTTGAAAAGCTGCCAGAAAATTTTGTTGGCTTAATATTGGCTAACGAGGTGTTAGATGCAGTTCCCACACATATTGTGCATAAAACAGCCGAAGGCTGGTGCGAGCGCGGTATCGCTTTTAGTCACGAATTTATTTGGCGTGATAACCCAGAAAATTATGTTGCAACTTTAAGTGTGCCCAAATTAGCCGAAAATTTACCCAATAATTTGCCAATTGGTTATGTGACAGAAGTTAATCCTGCCGCCTCCGCGTTGGTGCGCAGCTTGGGTGAGTGCTTGCAAACTGGTGCAATCTTACTGATTGATTATGGTTTTGGAGCTGCCGAATACTATCATCCGCAACGTAACCAAGGCACAATCATGTGCCATTATCAGCATTTTGCGCATGATAACCCGCTC
Source organism: Methylophilaceae bacterium (assembly GCA_031414715.1). GTDB lineage: Bacteria > Pseudomonadota > Gammaproteobacteria > Burkholderiales > Methylophilaceae > Methylotenera_A. The sequence continues at coordinate 4,336 of JANNWI010000096.1, forward strand.
ATCAATATTGGCCTGCAAGACATCACAGCGCATGTAGACTTTACTTCAATTACAAGCGTTTTAGACATGCTCTGCGAGCCAATATCTATGCGCCTTGCAGGCTATGTTAATCAAGCACAATTTTTAATTAATTGTGGCATTTTGAATGTTATGCAGAGTCATTCGCCAGAAGATGTGGAATACATGAAGCTAACCGCTACTGCGCAAAAATTGCTGTCACCAGCAGAAATGGGCGAGTTATTTAAGGTTATTTGTTTTACCAAAAATATTGATGAGCCACTGATAGGTTTTACGCAGGGCGATAAAGCGCATACTTTGTAGGAGCGATTTTTAAATCGCGAAGATTTTTAGCGCTTTATAGACTTACTTTCACGATTTAAAAATCGCTCCTACAGTATAATTGCGCGCATGACTGAAATTTATGATTTAGAAGCGTTAAAAAATCGTCGCATTCGCAGTTTTGTACTGCGACAAGGCCGTGTGACTAAAGGCCAAGCCAATGCGCTAGAAACGCAGTGGCGTAGGTACGGCGTGGAATATGGCTTGCAGGGCATCGATTTAAGCCAAGTTTTTGGTCGAAAAGACTCAAAGAAAATACTCGAAATTGGTTTTGGCATGGGCGAAACTACTGCCAAAATTGCCCACACGTTGCCCGATTACGATTTTCTCGCAGCAGAAGTACATACGCCAGGAGTTGGTGCATTACTTAAGTTGATTGAAGAGCAAGCACTAACTAACATCCGTATTATTCAGCATGATGTTGTGGAAGTTTTGCAAAACATGCTGGCAGATAATAGTTTAGATGGCGTGCATATTTTCTTCCCAGATCCGTGGCATAAAAAACGCCACCATAAACGCAGGCTTATTCAGGCAGAGTTTGTAAAATTACTTTGTACTAAGTTAAAAATTGGTGGCTATTTACATGTGGCTACCGATTGGCAAGAATACGCAGAATGGATTATAGAAATATTAAATGCAGAGCCACAGTTGAAAAACACTGCAGCAGATTTAGCGACAGGTTATGCCGAAAAACCAGCTTATCGCCCGCTAACTAAGTTTGAAAATAGAGGCCTAAAATTAGGTCACGGCGTGTGGGATATGGTGTTTAATCGCAAGTAGCGTAATTGTTATTTACGATTTGAACCAAACGCCCACAAACATAAACTGCCAGCAACAAGTGCCGCCACCCAAGATGCTAGCACTGGTACGTTGAAACTGCCAATTTGCACTGGCCATTGATTCACTGCACGTACAAGTTGCTCCAACGCCATTACACCAAAGACAGCACCTGAAACAACCACATATCGACTTAACATTTTAGATTCTCCTAATTCAGTGCGGGAAACTAAATGTTGGACATA
>JANNWI010000097.1:0-2027 GCA_031414715.1 Methylophilaceae bacterium
GGCACCACCAGCCTGCGCGCGCTAGAAAGCGCTGCTGCAAATCAAGCAAGCGCTGCTGCAATAAACAATGCCCTAGCAACTAGTAACCATGCGCCTGCTGGAGCATCGTCAGAAATGACGCCTGAAATATCAGCAGATATAAGCGGTGAAACCAGCATTTTTATTACACCAGGCTATCAATTTAAAGTGGTGGATGCACTGCTGACGAATTTCCATTTGCCCAAGAGCACCTTGCTGATGTTGGTATCTGCATTTGCCGGCTTTGAAAACATTAAAAATGCCTATGCACACGCAGTGAAACAACAATATCGATTTTTTAGTTATGGCGATGCGATGCTAATTGAAAGGCAAGAATGAAACCAAGCTTCACAATCAGTCCATTTGAACTCTATCGTCAACACAAACACTAAACATACGTTAACATAGCCAACATTCAGCTTAATTACTCAATTTTTTTAGAAGACAATTTCATTCATGAGCAAACTAATAAAAACTATCATAAGCGCCATTATTGGCGGCGCCATTTTAGTCACTAACGTACAGGCACAAGTATTACCAGAAGCAGCCATTGGTGTTAAATTTGCGCTGGCTAAAAAACCGACTACACGACCAATGACAGTCGCTTACATACCTTTGTATAAGCGTTACTATATAGCCGATGGTGGTTTGGCGCCGTTAGCAAGTGAATATGAAGCAGCGATTTCAAAATCCCAAGTACATAGTTATGACGACACAGGAAAATACTTGAATTCAGCCAAGCCTGGTTATGATAATCGCTCCATTTATTTTAATCCTAACACCAGTGCGCTAGAAACCATTACTTACAACATCTCTAGCGATGCTGGTTTCTCGCCCAACACTGGTATTTTTGCGATTCAACTGACAGAAACAGGCGATTTAAAAGATAGCTCTGACGAGATTTCGCAATTCAACCCTGCGTTTGGTCATGCAGGCACTATGCCGACTTACGACGCAGACAATAAACGTTATTTCGCCAAGCAAGGTCACAGCGATAAAGTATTTATCGTAGACCCCAAACTGCGCGAAAAAGCGGGTGAAATTACGCTAGAATTAGCCAAGGCTGGCGCGGCACATGACGACGTCAGCGATTTGTTTGTAGCTTATACTGGTGTTAAAGGCGAAGAACTTATTTTGTTAGATGTCGACCACAAAGCGGCACTGGTGTTTGATATTACTGGTAAATTTGTTGCCAAAAGCGAACTGCCAAAAGACATGAAACTGCGCTCACAAAATCACTTTAACGGCTTAGGTTATGCTAACGACATGCTATTTGTTTATCATGATAGCGAAGGTGAATTTGGCACTTATTACGGATTTAAAGTTTTAAAATAGTTTAAACAGCTAAAGACTAAACTTTAGTCGATAAAAAACCGCACCTTAAGCAGGTGCGGTTTCTTTAAATGTAAATGGTTTACTTACCTAATACAGCGGCTAATTTACCTGACAACATGCCAAAAATGGCACCTAATATTGTAGATAAAGCCACCAATAACACAGGGTTAGTTAAATCCATGGCAGTCACACTACCTGCATTTGCAGTTTGCAGCGCATAAGCCGCAGTTGCTGCATAACCATATACGTTGGCTGGCACGGCGGATAACAAGGGGATGTTTGCAACAATGACTAACAAGAACACAGTAACTGCAATGTAAATGGCTGGGCCTGCTGCGCCAGCTAATCCTAGTGGGTTAGCACCTACCAAGGCCAATGCAATACCTGCAATAACTGCACCGTAAATCATGCCAACAATGGTTTTTTGTAATGCGGCAGTATCTGCACCCAAGGCAAAATAGCAACCCCATGCAATAAATCCTGCCCATACCAGTACATAACCTGCCAATGGGCCTAATGCTAAAAATGCCCATACACCACCTAAAATTGCAATACTTAACGCCAATCCTGTTAACTTCGACATACTTTATCTCCCTAAAAAAAGGTAAAACTCTTATAAATATAATGGTTTGAGTAATAAATATAGTCAGCAGTTTTAGGTTGGCAAAGCTTGC
>JANNWI010000098.1:0-7309 GCA_031414715.1 Methylophilaceae bacterium
AAGCTGGGCAAATAAATGGCGTTATTGATCACTGACGAATGCATCAATTGCGATGTTTGCGAGCCAGAATGGCCAACGCATTCGGTGCATAAATTCGGATTAATCTCGTAAATCTCTTGCCCCTGTTGAATGGCGCCGTTAGGGCATTCTGGCTCGCAAACATCGCAATTGATGCATTCGTCAGTGATCAATAACGCCATTTATTTGCCCAGCTTATTCTTTATTGCCACTTCTACTATCGGCGACACAAACTGATGCACATCACCATCTAACGTTGCGACTTCGCGCACCAATGTGGACGACACGAACATATATTGTTCTGAAGGCGTTAAAAAAATGGTTTCTAGCTTGGGAAAAAGCTTACGGTTCATGCCTGCCAGTTGAAATTCGTACTCAAAATCACTGGCAGCACGCAGGCCGCGCACCACAATTTGTGCGCCCTGCTCTTGCACAAATTGCATCAGCAAACTGTTAAAACCCATCACTTTCACATTATGCGCTTTTTTAAACACATTTTGCGCTAGCGAAACGCGCTCCTCGAAGCTAAATAGTGTGCGCTTGTTAGTGCTGCCCGCCACCGCCACAATGACTTCATCAAATAAATCGGCGGCTCTGTGCACAATGTCTTCGTGCCCCAATGTAATAGGATCGAAGGTGCCTGGGTAAACTGCAATACGATTTTTGCTCATACACGTCCTTAATTATCAATCTTACTTAAGCAAATGATAATATACATTACCTGCTTTATCTTGCTTTGATACTTGCCAATTTTCACTAGACTGAATCTTAAATTCAGCTTCCATATATAGCATGCCATTTTCGGCAAGATGCTGATTTAAAAGTGGTAATAGCTTATCTATCCAAGCTTTATTGTAAGGCGGATCGCAAAATATAATGTCAAATTTTTGCGTATTATCCGCTAAGTAAATGAGTGCATCTTGATTAATAATTTGGCAGCTTTCAGCTTTTAGTAGAATTTGGTTTTGCTGAAGCGATTGATAAGCTTGGCGAGAGTTTTCAATCATCACCACATTTTTAGCGTTGCGCGAAAGTGCCTCAAACCCAAACGCACCAGTGCCTGCAAATAAATCTAAGCAAGTTTTTCCCGTTAAATCTTGCCCTAGCCAATTAAATACCGTAATGCGCACGCGCTCTGGCGTTGGGCGCAAACCTTCAACATCGGGGAATTTAAGCAAGCGACTGCGCCATACACCAGCATTGATGCGGACTTGATTAGTATCCTTGGCTTTTTTGGAAGGGTTGTTAGGTGGCAATTTGAGCAGTTTTTGCTAAAAACCATAGTTTACCAAATTTTGGGGTTGTCATTCTGAGCGTATGCGAAGAATCCAGAAATAAACTTAACCAAAACTGGATTCTTCGCGTACGCTCAGAATGACGGATTAAGGATGATTTAGCTTAAACTTCTGCGTAAACCTAGCTTTTGTCGGCGCTTATTGCGCAAAGCCATCTGTTGTTGGCGCTGTTATTGCGCGCCGACTGTCACGCTAACAAAGTCTTGTGGTTTAATACGGCGTTTAAATGCATCTTTAATTTGCGCGGCCGTCACTTTTGCAACGCTTTTATTAAAATCATCTAAGTAAGTCAGTGGCAAATTGTGAAAGCCTATCAACGACAAATAATCTAGAATTTTTGCGTTGCTATCAATGCGCATGGGAAAGCCACCAATAATATTTGATTTTGCCGCTTTTAACTCTTTTTCAGTGACACCATTTTGGATGAATTTTGCCACCGTTGCGTTTACCACCGCCATCGCTTCATCGGCTTGCTCTTTTTTGGTTTGTAAGCCAATCTGAAATGGCCCTAGTTCTGCCATCGGCATAAAATAACTATAAACGCTGTACACCAAGCCGCGTTTTTCGCGTACTTCCTCTGTTAATCTGGAGACAAAACCACCACCTCCCAACACGTAATTACCTAAATAGAGCGCAAAATAATCGACATCGCCACGTTTAATGCCTGGGTAGCCCAGTGCAATGTGCGCTTGTGAGGCTGGATGTGCAATGCGCTGCGTGATGGCAGCTTGCGGGTAAGTCACTTCGGCAATTTTTGGCACTGCTGGCGTTTGTGGTAGACCTTTAGCAGCATCTTCTGCAATGGCTTTTGCTTGTTCAACTGTCATATCACCAATTAACGCAATGACTGCGCTTTTGGCAGTGTAATAAGTATTGTAAAACGCAATTAAATCGTCACGTTTCATGGCATTAATGGTTTCAATCTCACCGCTTTCGTCCAAACCATAGGGATGATTAGGGTAAAGCGCCTGCATAAACGCTTTGTTAGAGATACTTTCTGGTTGGGTGGCGGCTTCTTTTAAGCCTGCCACAATGCGCGTTTTTTCACGATCCAAAATGGCTTGCGGAAAATCAGGTTTGTGCAAGATTTTATTAAAGGTTTCTAAGGCTTTTGCACTTTCAGAAGTCAAAGTGCGTAACTTAAAAGCAGAACGGTCTACATCTAATTCGCCACTCAAATTTGCGCCAATATCTGCAAATGCGTTGGTTATTTGTTCTTCATTTAGGCCATCAGCACCTAATGTCATCACGTAGCGCGTTACGCCTGCCGCACCAGATGTGGCTTTGGTATCGCGTGCGCTTCCTGCGGGGAAGTTAACCGCCATATCGATAATCGGCAGGTCATGGTTCTCGACAAAGTAAACTTGTGCACCAGTGCTGGTTTGCCAATGACTAATTTTAACAGCGGCATTGGCAGTGCTAGCAAACAATAATACAAAGATTAAAATTAAGTTTTTTAAAGGTTTAAACATTCTATGGATTCCGTGGTTCGCTTCGCTCCCGTCGGAATGACGGAGGTGAAAATTTTTCAGTTAGTTCTAGCATTCATTGTTAGTTTACTTAAAAAATGCAAAGCTTTTAAAGTCAGGCTAGGCGTGCAATGCCGACGTGTACATCTTTGTACACGTGGTACGCTTTGATTAAACACAGTACAACAACGCATGACGACAAGATTTGCATTTTCAACTTACCGAACATAAGGCTTTAAGGGCTTAGCATTCGGATCTATAGGCTGTGGATCTAGCGTCGCCACCGTCATATTATCTTTAATCAAATATTTCTTAGCCACCGCTTGAATCTGCTCACTAGTCACCGCTTTTAGTTTTTCTGGGTAATCCTTAAGCAATCGCCAACTGTAATTCATGGTTTCCAACTGACCAATCTGCATGGCTTGGTAAAACATGCTATCGCGTTGATACACATCTGTCGCAATCACTGCTGCCTTTACGCGGTTTAATTCTTGCTGTGTTACGCCACCCGTTTTAATTAACTCTATTTGGGCAATTAAAGCCGCTTCAATATCTGCCACAGTTTTGCCTTCGGCAGGTGTTGCAACTAGCTCAAACAAAGCTTCTCGGCCCCTTGATGTGCTGTCATAGCCAGCGCCAACATCTAGCGCAACGGAGGTCTCGCGCACTAATTTTTGATTTAATCTGGCAGAATCATTGCCACTGAGCACCCCAGCCAGCACGTCCAGTGCATAAGGCTCCCAAGCTTGCTCAGCATTTGGATTGTTTACTAAAGTGGGTGTATGAAAACCCATCGCTAAATAAGGTAGTTTGCCAGGGGCTTTTACTACCAAGCGGCGCTCGCCCATTTGTGGCGGCTCAGTTTGTGGTTTGCGTGCAGGCAATTTTTTGGCTTTTAATTTGCCAAAATGTTGTTTGGCTAATTTTAATACTTCATCTGTTTTCACATCGCCCACCACCACCAGCGTAGCGTTATTGGGTGCATACCAATTGTTATACCACTCGCGCGCATCGGCGGCGGTCATGTTCTCAAGGTCGTTCATCCAACCCACCACTGGGCGCGCATAAGGATGCGCTTTAAACGCAGTCGATTGAAATTGCTCGTTCACACGCGATTGCGGCTTGTCTTCAGTGCGCCAGCGGCGCTCTTCCATCACCACTTTAATTTCTTTAGCAAATTCTGCATCGGTAATCACCAAATTTGCCATACGGTCGGCTTCTAACTTTATCGAAAGTGGCAAATGGCTTTTTTCTAGTTGCTGAAAGTAACAGGTGTAGTCTTGCCCAGTAAACGCGTTTTCTTTACCACCAGCCGCTGCAATTTGACGAGAAAACTGGCCTGCTGGCACGCGTTTTGTGCCTTTAAACATCATGTGTTCTAACACGTGCGCCACACCCGTTTTACCGTTTACCTCATCTAAAGCACCAGCGCGATACCACACTTGAGACACCACCACAGGTGCACGATGGTCTTCTTGCACAATCACTTTCATGCCATTTGCTAACTTAAATTCTTGAATCTCCGCACTGGCTAAAACTGGCAAAAATACAAAACTTAATAATAAAACTTTAATTTTAATTTTAATTTCAAACACGGCATAACTTTCTATATTACGGTTTTGAATAAGGTATTACTAAAACGAACACACTAATGACACGCTACAATTTAGTTTAGTTCGTGCGTGTGTGGGAGTTTACGACTAAAATATGGCTTAATGAATATTTAAAGCAAAATTATGTTTGATTTTTTTAAGAAAAAGCCAAAGCCTGAGTCAGAAATTGTTGTAGAGACTACGCTAGAAATTCGGCCCGAAATTAAGCCAGAAATAATACCAAAAGTTGCGCCAGATAATAGCCGAGCACAAAATGATGCTCCGCAAGCCGCACCAGTATTGGCTGCTAGCGCATCGTCAGAAGATGCTATTAAAGAAGCTACGAATAAACCTGCTAAATTAAGCTTTAGCGAGCGCTTAAAACAAGGCTTGAGTAAAACCAGAAGTTTGCTTGGTGGCCAGCTAAATAGTTTATTTGGTGGCGGCAAAATTGATGCCGAAACCTACGAAGAGCTAGAAACTATTTTGTTGACATCTGACATTGGAGTGGCCGCCACACAAAAGTTGCTGGATAATTTAAAAAAACGTGTTAAGCGTGAAAATTTAGAAGATAGCAGCGCATTAAAACAAGCATTAAAAACCGAATTACTAGCCGTTTTAACGCCCTTAGAAATTCCGCTACAAACCAATAGCCATGCGCCTTTTGTGATTATGTTGGCAGGTGTAAACGGTGCAGGCAAAACCACGACTATCGGCAAGCTAGCCAAACTGTTTCAGGCACAAGGCAACAGCGTGTTAATCGCTGCGGGCGACACATTTAGAGCAGCCGCACGCGAGCAATTGCAAGTGTGGGGCGAGCGTAACAATGTGACGGTAATTGCCAGCGAAGGCGGCGACCCGGCAGCGGTGATTTTTGATGCCGTCAATTCTGCCATTGCCAAAAAAATTGATATCGTCATCGCCGATACGGCCGGCAGGTTACCTACCCAAATGCACCTGATGGATGAAATTAAAAAAGTGCAGCGTGTGATTGGTAAAGCGCTACCCAACGCACCGCACGAGATTTTGTTGGTGATTGATGCCAACACTGGTCAAAATGCGGTCAGCCAAGTCAAAGCGTTTGACGATGCGCTAGGTGTGACAGGTTTGGTGTTAAGCAAACTAGATGGCACCGCCAAAGGTGGTGTGATTGCAGCGATTGCAGAAGCAAGGCCTATTCCAATTCGCTACATTGGCATAGGTGAAGCAATTGACGATTTACGGCCATTTAACGCACAAGATTTTGTGGACGCAATGATTGATGCATAAAATACAATTCAACTTATTAAGATCAGTGTTTATTTTGAACTTATTTTTTTATGCTGGCTTTGCAAGCGCGGGGGCATTATTTCCAAAAACTTGTGAAATTACACTTAATTCAATTGGCAAAATCAGGCTAGGAACCAGCCTAAATCAACTTAAAGCAACTTATCCAAACGCAAAACTAACCAGAGTCACTGACGGTGACGGAGTTGCACTAATTTCCGTTACCATCAGCAATCAAGATTTAGTTTTTCTGTATGCTGGCGAAAGTGATGCTAGCGAAAAAATTAACTTTTCTAATAAAATAGAGCAAATAGAGACGTTCAACTCCACGTGCAAAACTAAGCTAGGTATTCATCCTAAAATGGCGCTTAAAAAAGTTGCTAGCTTGTTGGGTAATATTGAGAGCATCAGAATGAGTGAAATAGAAGGTAGGCAATTTGTTAGGTTTAAAAGACAGTCTGATAAATTAATCTATCGAATTAACTACTGTGGAAACTTTGCCAATGATAATATGCGAGAAACAAATAAATATTTGCCTGATTGCGCCATCTTGTCTATTGCCATCACTCAATGAACAACTAAATGATTACTTTTGACAATGTCACCAAACGCTACCCTGGCAGCCACGAGGCGCTCAGCTCCGTCAGCTTTGCGATTGAGCAAGGCGAGATGGTATTTGTAACAGGTCACTCTGGCGCGGGCAAAAGCACACTGTTAAAGTTGATGGCGGCAATTGAGCGACCAACCTCTGGCACAGTGTTGATTAATAACCAAAACGTAAGCAAATTAAAAGATGCCACACTGCCTTATGTGCGGCGCAAATTCGGCTTGGTGTTTCAAGACCATAAATTATTATACGATCGTAATTGCTACCATAACGTAGCACTGCCGTTGGCAATTAACGGCATTACAGGGCTTGAGGCGGGAAAACGCATTCGTGCAGCGCTAGATAAAGTGGGCTTGCTGAACAAAGAAAAAGCCATGCCAATTACACTATCAGGTGGCGAGCAGCAACGTCTAGCGATTGCACGGGCAGTGGTTTCACGACCAAGCATATTGATTGCCGATGAGCCAACGGGCAACTTAGATCGCAATTATGCAGAAGATATTATGGCTTTATTTAGCGCGTTTCAGCAGGTGGGTGTAACAGTCATTATTGCCACGCATGATGCGCTGGGCCAAGTAAATTTGGAAAATCAGGCAAATATGGAAAGCCGAGCTAGCTTGAAAAATAAAATACTACATTTAAACCAAGGAAAATTAGTTGATGTGGCGTTAACAAATTTAGAGGCTAGCGCATGAATGGCTGGCTGACGCAACATTTGCAAGCGCTCAAACTGGTGCTGCGCCGTTTTAAAAGCAACAAGTTAAATACACTACTCATATGCTTGGCAATAGGCGTGACACTTGCCCTGCCGAGCATGTTATATGCGGTGTTAGATAGTGCAAGTGACCTTGCAAACAATGTAAAAACTGAATCACAATTAACTCTGTTTTTAAACACAAGCCATAGTGAAGACGCGGTTGCCAACATTAAAACTGCACTAGAAAAAAACGATGGCATTAAAAACTTTAAATTTGTTAGCAAAGAAGATGCGCTAGCCAAGCTAAAAGCGGCTGATGCCAATAATGAAGTGTTGAACTCACTCGAAAGCAATCCATTGCCTGA
>JANNWI010000099.1:0-8360 GCA_031414715.1 Methylophilaceae bacterium
GTGGGCATTGAAGAGAGCTCTAAAATTGCTATTATTTTTATTGGCACTTTTTTTCAAATGGTGTTGATGGTAGCAGAGGATATTCGACGCGTGCCAATCAATCAGATTGAAGCTGCGCACACTATGGGTGCAAATCGTAGCGAAATTGTATCGTTAGTTATATTTCAATCGGCCAAACCAGCACTGCTAGACACTATGCGCGTAACCATGGGCTGGGCATGGACCTACCTAGTAGTAGCAGAACTAGTGGCAGCCAACTCTGGCCTAGGCTACTCAATTTTACGCGCTCAACGCTTTATGCAAACCGACAAAATATTTGCAGGCATTATTTTAATTGGCTTAATCGGCTTGGCAATTGATCAGCTATTCCGCTTACTGCATCGCAAAAGCTTTCCTTGGTTGTATTTAAAGTAGCCGATTATGCAGACCAAAATTAAAATTAATATTACTAATGCAAATAAAACCTTTGGCACTGGACAAGACGGCGTTATTGCGTTGCAAGACATTCATTTATCGATTGCCAATAACGAATTTGTAACTTTTGTAGGCGCTTCCGGCTGTGGCAAGTCGACCTTGCTGCGCTGTATTGGCGGCCTAGAAAGCTTGTCATCAGGCAGTATTACGCAAGATGATGTTGCTATTATTCAGCCTGACGTTGATCGCGCAATGGTGTTTCAGCATTACAGTTTGTACCCTTGGCTATCGGTGATTGGCAATATTAAATTTAGTCGTTCGTTGCAAGCTGGTCGCGAAAATTTAAGCTCTGCTGATGTAGAAAAAGCTTCTGGTCGGGCAGATGCTTTGCTGGAGTTAATGGGTTTAACGCATATACGCAATTATTACCCAAATCAACTCTCTGGCGGTATGCAGCAGCGTGTGGCTATTGCCAGAGCGCTAATGTCGCGCCCACAAATATTGCTAATGGATGAGCCATTCGGCGCTTTGGACGCGCAAACCCGTGAAGTGATGCATGACTTAATTTTATATGTATCTAAGCTTGAAAAAACCACGATTATATTTGTGACGCATGACGTAGAAGAGGCCATTTACTTGGGTCAACGCGTGGTTGTCATGGCGCCGCGTCCAGGCCGAATTGATAGTATTTACAACGTAGATTTGCCAGAACAACGTAACCAAGATATGAAACACTCAGCACAGTTTTTGCAGCAGAAAAAACAGATTTTAGCGCGGATTCGCGAAACGGCAGGTATGCATACCGATTACGAATTATTAGAACGCATGACCCAGCAAGCACAAATTTAGCACTTTATTTTTTAACTTTTACTTAACAACTTTTTTTAATACTGGAGATTGAAATGAAACTTAAGAAATTTGTCATTACAGCAGCTTTAGTCACAGCATCTTTCACTGCGCCAATCTCAGCAATTGCTGCAACACCCATCAAGCTTTCTATGACGACTTGGATCGGTTACTCGCCATTCTACGTGGCAGCAGGCATGGATATGTTCAAAAAACATGGCTTACAAGTGACGCTAAAAACCTTTTCAGATCCAGCCATGTTACCAAGTTCTGTTACGAGTAAAGCGGTAGATGGCTCGCTAATGACATACGACCAATTGATTGGTGCTGTGGCGCAAGGGCAAAAATTAAAAGTGGTGATGCCAATAGATTACTCAAATGGAGGTGACGCAGTTTTAGCAGATAAATCGATTACAAAAATTACCGATTTAAAAGGTAAGAAAGTGGCTTATTCGCCGTTATCGCCATCAGACTTTTTAATTTCTTACGCACTAAAAGTTAACAGTATGAGTGTTAAGGATATTAACCCTATCAATATGGCGCCAGAGGCTATTCCATCAGCCCTGGCTTCTAAAGCCGTGCCTGCAGGTGTGACTTATGAGCCAAATGTGTCTCAAATTTTGGCTATGGACGGCGGTAGTAAGTTTAAAACTATTTATACATCAAAAGAAGCACCAGGTTTAATTGCGGATGTAATGGTGTTTGATGAGGCTTATATTAAAAAGAACCGCAAGCCAATTGCTGCCTTGGTTCAGGCTTATTTAGAAGGTTTGGCTTACATGAATTCTAATCCGAAAGAATCTTCAGAAATCATCGGCAAGGCCATAGGTGTTTCAGGTAAAGAGGTGTTGGAGCAACTAACAGGCGTCTACAACATTCCTGCAAAAGAAATGAAGCTGCCATTTATGCCTGGCATAGATACTAAGTCTTATTTTGTCAGCGGTGAAGTCATTAATGAAATTTTAATGAATAGTAAACAAATTAAAACACCTGTAGCTATTAAAACAACTATAGATGATAGCTTCATTAAGGCTTTGAAGTAATTCATGACGATTCAATCTTGCGCGCTAATTGTGATCGATATGCAGCGGGATTTTTTGGATACAGGTGGCTATGCGGCGACGGCTGAGCTTGATATAAGTGCGCTACGTAAACCGATTCCGTATATTGCGGACTTGTTGAATATGGCGCGAGCCAGCCAAATGCTGGTTGTACATACGCGTGAGGGCCATCGTGCAGATATGCGCGATTGCTCATCGACCAAGCTGGCGCGCAGTCGTAATGCAGGCGCAGAGATTGGAAGCATAGGACCGCTAGGGCGCTTGTTAATTCGCGGCGAATATGGACACGACATTATTGATGAGCTAAAGCCTCTTGAAGGAGAGCCAATCATTGATAAGCCTGGCTACGGCGCTTTTCATCAGACCGATTTGGCGCAAATTTTAGATAACCATGACATTCAACGTCTTTATATTTGCGGCGTGACGACTGAAGTCTGTGTGCAATCGACTTTGCGTGAAGCCATCGATCGCGGTTATGACTGCGTGTTGGTTGCGGATGCGTGCGGCTCGGCGAATGTAGATTTGCACGAAGCGGCGATGAAAATGGTGGCAGTTGAAGGTGGTATTTTTGGGCGCGTTTGTAACACCCAAACAGCAATTGCAGAACTGAAGGAAAATGCATGACGCAACAACAAAACATATTGTGGGATGAGGTGATACCTGGTGGCAATCATTGGTCTGGTCTTATTCGGCGTGGCACAGCGTTACGGCTAACTGATTTAGGTGGTGGCGCAAATCTTTCGGCTTTATTTTATAACGCCGAGGATAAGCTAGAACGTTACAACTTATCTGACACGCTTAAAGCGCAGCACACAGCTTTTCTCACGGCAGGCAATGTGATTTACAGTGATATGGGACGGGTGCTGGCGTCAATTATTGCGGACGATGTAGGCTGGCACGACACCATTTGCGGCGTGAGCGATGCCAACATGATTGCCGCACAATATGGCGAAAGCAGTTACCAAACGCATCGTAATGAGATGTATCGCAATGGCAAAGATGGTTTGCTAGTCGAGCTGGCAAAGCATGGGTTAGGTAAACGCGATTTAACGGCAACGGCTAATTTTTTTAGCAAAGTTGTGCCTGATGCCAACGGCAATATAAGCTTTGTAGCAAACAATAGTAAGGCTGAAAGCGCCGTGGATATTCGATTTGACATGAATGTACTGTTGGTGTTGTCGGCCGCGCCGCATCCGCTAGATGCTAAAACGGTGTATGCGCCAGCGGCTGTGAAACTGTCTGCTTATCATGCAGGCGATGTTGCTCGTGATGATATTTGCCGCAATAGCTGCCTGCAAAATGGCCGCGGTTTTGTGAATACAGAAAGATATTATTTATGATAACGGAAAGTGCACTTGACCCTAAAAACGCCGTGCTTAGTCAAGTTTGCGATGCAGGTGACCCGTGGATGACAACGGTTAAAAAAGGCCAAATCTTTCGCATTTTAGATTTGGAAGGCAACCAAGCGGTGGATACATTGTTTTACAGTGTAGCAAACGCAGAAGAGCGTTACAGCGCGGTCGATACCATCGCACGGCAACGCCAGCTTTACTTAACGACTGGCTCGGTGCTGTACTCATCTGAAGGCAACGCAATGCTGACGATTGTGGCCGATACTTGTGGTCGTCACGACACGCTAGGTGGCGCCTGTTCGGCCGAGAGCAACACTACACGTTACGATTTGACTAAGCGCCCCATGCACAGCTGCCGCGATTCGTTCATGCATGCGCTTAACACTTGCGAATGCGCTAGCCACATGAGCAAGCGCGACATCACAGGCAATATCAATTTTTTCATGAACGTGCCAGTAACGGCTGATGGTGCATTAGTGTTTGCAGATGGCATTTCAGGGCCAGGAAAATACGTAGAAATGTGCGCTGAGATGGATGTCATTGTGCTGATTTCAAATTGCCCGCAATTGAATAATCCATGTAACGGCTACAACCCAACACCAGTGCGCTTGCTGGTGTGGGATAACCATTAAAGTTCTTAATAAATTATAGCGCTAGGACGACCTTGCGTTTGCAATAAAAACGAGACGACTCGCACTTGAGGTTTTAATGTTTACTAAAGTATTAATCGCTAACCGCGGTGAAATCGCCTGCCGCATCATTCGTACACTCAAAAAAATGGGCATCGCATCGGTCGCCATTTATTCAGAGGCTGATGCTGGCGCACGACATGTTTTGGATGCTGATGAAGCGGTTTGCGTTGGCCCAGCGCCTGCGGCTGAGAGCTATCTGAATGTAACTAAAATACTACAAGTAGCCGCCGATACTGGCGCGCAGGCCATTCACCCAGGTTATGGGTTTTTATCTGAAAACGCTAGTTTTGCTGAAGCTTGCGAAGCGGCTGGGATTGCTTTTATAGGCCCAACACCAGCGCAAATGCGAGATTTTGGCTTAAAACATACGGCGCGTGACTTAGCACAACAAAATAATGTGCCTTTGTTGCCTGGAACTGGTTTGTTAAAAGATATTACTGAAGCCAAAGCGGAAGCTGCAAAAATAGGTTACCCCGTCATGTTAAAAAGCACTGCAGGCGGCGGTGGTATTGGTATGCAGCTGATTTGGGCAGAAAGTGAATTGTCGGCTGCGTTTGAATCGGTGCAGCGCTTATCAAAAAATAACTTTAAAGATAATGGTATTTATCTTGAAAAATATGTGCAAGCTGCACGCCATATTGAGGTGCAGATTTTTGGTGATGGCAAGGGTAAAGTAATTGCATTGGGTGAGCGTGACTGTTCAGTTCAGCGTCGCAACCAAAAAGTAATTGAAGAAACACCTGCACCAAATATCACTGAAACCACACGGAAAGATCTGTGTGAAACAGCGGTTAAGCTAGGCAGTGCGTTGCATTACCGTTCTGCTGGTACGGTTGAATTTGTTTATGATATTGCTACTAAACAGTTTTATTTTTTAGAAGTAAACACGCGTTTGCAGGTAGAGCATGGCGTGACGGAGTTAGTCTCAAATGTAGACTTAGTGGAGTGGATGGTGCGCTGCGCCGCGCAGGATACAGCCTTTTTAAACGCATACCAACATCAGCCGCACGGCCACGCCATTCAAGTGCGCGTGTATGCGGAAGATGCGAATAAAAACTTTCAACCTTCTAGCGGCGTGCTGACCGAAGTGGTTTTTTCGAAAGCTGCTAGAGTCGATACTTGGGTAGAGCGCGGCAGTGAAATTTCACCGTTTTATGATCCATTAATTGCCAAAGTTTTAGTCAAAGCGGGTGACCGAAAACAAGCTGTTACCGCGATGCGAAATGCCCTTGCAAAAAGCAAGCTGAGCGGCATCGAAACCAACTTGGAATATTTACGCCAAGTGCTGGCTGACAGCGTGTTCCCAGCAGGCACACAAACTACCAGTTATTTGAACACGTTTACGTATAAACCAAACACCATCGATGTGCTAGATGGCGGTGTGATGACAACCATACAAGATTACCCAGGTCGGCTTGGTTATTGGCATGTTGGCGTGCCGCCATCTGGGCCAATGGATCATTTAGCGTTTCGTTTTGGCAATAAACTGGTTGGCAATACAGAAGATATTGCAGGCTTAGAAATAACCTTAATTGGCTGCAAACTTAAATTTAATGTAGATGCTATTATCAGCGTCACAGGCGCGCTAATTGAGGCTACGCTTGATAACCAGCCGCTTGCTATGTGGCAATCACATGTAGTAAAAGCGGGTAGTGTGTTGAAGTTGGGCGCGATTTCTGGCGCAGGCTGTCGCGCTTATTTGGCGGTGCAGGGCGGCTTCGATGTCCCCGATTATTTGGGTAGTAAATCGACATTTACCTTGGGACAGTTTGGTGGCCATGGCGGCAGGAGTTTGCGCGTGGGCGATGTGTTGCATTTGAAAAAAGGTGAGATAAATTTTGAAGAAAAGGCTATTCCACCAAATTTACAGCCACATTACATGCCTGATTGGGAAATTGGCGTTTTATATGGCCCGCATGGCGCGCCAGATTTTTTTACCCAAACCGATATTGACGTATTTTTTAGTAGTGAATATGAGGTGCATTACAACTCTAACACCACAGGTATTCGCTTAATTGGCCCTAGACCCCAGTGGGCGCGCCAAGATGGCGGTGAGGCTGGCTTGCATCCTTCAAATATTCACGACAACGCTTATGCCATCGGCTCGATAGATTTTACAGGCGATATGCCGATTATTTTGGGCCCTGACGGCCCAAGTTTGGGCGGATTTGTATGCCCAGCTGTGATTGTAAAAGCCGAGCTATGGAAAATGGGGCAACTTAAAGCGGGCGATAAAATTCGCTTTAAACAGCTAGATCAACAGCAAGCAGCGAAGCTGGAGCTTGCACAAAATAACTTAATAGCCAATTTAAAATATAACAACATTAAAACAGAAGAAGCTATTAAATTGGAAGCCTTGGAAGCCAATATCCATGGGGCTTACAGCCCTGTGCTTATGGCCTCGGCAGAAACGGATGAGCAAATAAAGGTTGCTTACCGCCAAGCAGGCGATAAAAACTTGCTAGTGGAATATGGCGAATTGGTGCTGGACATTAACTTGCGCTTTCGCGTGCATGCGTTAATGCAATGGCTACAAGTCCAAAAAATTCAAGGCATTATCGATTTAACACCTGGCATACGTTCACTGCAAGTACATTACGATAGCCTTGTGTTGCCAGTCGATAGCTTAATTAGTATTTTGCAGCAAGCCGAGCATGAGCTGCCGCCAACCGATGCAATGGAAGTGCCGACGCGCATTGTGCATTTGCCGCTGTCTTGGGAAGACCCGACGATTCAGTTTGCCGTTTCTAAATACGCGCAATCGGTGCGTAAAGATGCGCCTTGGTGCTCGTTTGAGCCCGCGCCCAACAATACCGAATTCATTCGTCGTATTAATGGTTTGGATAGTGTTGAGCAAGTCAAACAGACTGTGTTTAACGCGAGTTACCTAACTTTGGGCTTAGGTGATGTGTATTTAGGTGCACCAGTTGCGACGCCGCTAGATCCGCGTCACAGATTAGTCACCACCAAATACAACCCAGCGCGTACTTGGACACCTGAAAACACCGTTGGTATTGGTGGCGCGTATATGTGTATTTATGGCATGGAAGGCCCAGGCGGTTATCAGTTGGTTGGCCGCACCTTGCCGATTTGGAATCGCTGGAACGTGACGGCAGACTTTAAAACGGATGCACCTTGGTTATTACGCTTGTTTGACCAAATTCGCTATTACGAAGTCACGGCTGATGAATTAGTGCAAATGCGCGCTGATTTTGTGCAAGGTAAGTTTGCTTTAAAAATTGAAGAAACAACTTTTAAACTAAAAGACTATAACCAATTTTTACAACAAGAATCAGCTGGTATTAACGCCTTTAAAGCCAAGCAGAAAGCCTCTTTTAATGCAGAGCGTGAACATTGGATAGCAAATGGCCAAGCTAATTACGATCAAGAAATTGAGGCAGAACAGGCAACGCAAACATACACATTGCCAGCAGGTCACGCCGTTACAAAATCGCATGTGGCGGGCAATTTATGGCAAGTTAAAGTGGGCGAGGGCGACACTGTAAAAGAAGGAGATGTGCTGGTAATTGTAGAATCGATGAAAATGGAAATTGCAATTACAGCACAAACCAGTGGAAAAATTAGCCAAATATTGTGTGCAGAAAGTAGCCCAGTAGCGGCTGGCCAGGCCCTGCTTGTTATTGAGGAGCTAGCATGAACTTAGAAATTGCACATCTGCAAGCGCAATATCGTTTAGGCCTCACGCCGACAGATTTAGTGAAACAATTGGCTGCTGCCACAAGCGCCGAAGATAGCCATCGTGTATGGATTTACCGTTTATGTTTAGATGAAATGCTGGTTTACGCAAAAAATTTAGAAGCAAAACAGACCAAAGACTTGCCTTTATACGGCATACCTTTTGCCATAAAAGATAATATTGATTTAGCGGGAGTGCCAACAACGGCGGGCTGTCCAGACTATGCCTATACACCAAAAAAATCGGCTACTGTGGTGCAAAAGCTCATTGATGCAGGTGCGATTCCAGTTGGTAAAAC
>JANNWI010000100.1:0-4332 GCA_031414715.1 Methylophilaceae bacterium
CACTTCCAAGTTTTTTACACCAGACTCTTGCGCATTTTTACCCGCTACTTCAGCAGCAACCTGTGCTGCAAATGGCGTACTTTTACGTGAGCCTTTAAATCCTTGGCCGCCAGAAGTTGCCCATGCCAGCGCATTACCTTGACGATCAGTGATTGTGATAATCGTGTTGTTAAATGAAGCGTGCACGTGGGCTATGCCCTCGGCAATATTCTTTTTAACTTTTTTTCTTACACGTACATTAGCTTTTGCCATGTTGTACTGTCCTAACCTATTAAATCTTACTTAAATATTAAATTATTTAGTTTGTCGTATTATTTTGATTGCTTAATTGCTTTTACTGGACCTTTACGAGTACGCGCATTCGTTTTAGTACGTTGACCACGCACAGGCAAGCCTCTACGATGACGTACACCGCGATAGCAACCTAAATCCATTAAGCGTTTAATGTTCATAGAAACTTCACGGCGCAAGTCACCTTCAACTTTAACTTTTGCCACTTCATCTCTCAGCTTCTCAACGTCTGCGTCATTTAAATCTTTGACTTTGGTTGTTGGCAGAATACCGGCTGCAGCACAAAGCTTTTGCGCTGTATTTCTACCAATACCAAAAATCGCGGTTAACGCGATTTCAGCGTGTTTGTTATTTGGGATATTAACCCCAGCAATACGAGCCATACTCTAACTCCAAAACATATCGCGATATGTTGCGACTAAATAAAAAAGCCTTAAATTTTATCAGCTTGCACTTACATTTTCAAACTTTATACAAAAATTTAAGCATTTTAACAATGCACTACTTTCTTGCTTAAAGCGATTACCCTTGACGCTGTTTGTGACGTGGGTCTGTACAAATAATACGAACCACTCCACGACGACGCACAACTTTACAGTTGCGACATAATGCTTTTACTGATGCACGAACTCTCATAATTTACCTCAACACCAATTAATTCTATAAATACTTTGAACTAGCGCGAATTTGCGCCGCCTTTAAAATTTGCTTTTTTAAGCAAACCTTCATACTGATGTGACATTAAGTGTGATTGCACTTGCGTCATAAAATCCATGGTAACAACCACGATAATTAATAATGATGTACCACCAAAGTAAAATGGGGTATTAAATTTCAGCCTTAAAAATTCTGGCAACAAACATACCAAAGTAATATAAATCGCGCCTATCAAAGTCAAACGACCCATAATTTTATCAATATAGTTAGCAGTTTGCTCGCCTGGGCGAATGCCTGGTATAAATGCGCCGCTTTTTTTCAAATTATCTGCGGTTTCTTTTGGGTTAAACACTAACGCCGTATAGAAGAAACAAAAAAAGATAATAGCCGCTGCAAAAAATAGAATATATATCGGCTGGCCAGGTGACAACAGATTACTGATGTCTTTCAGCCAATATAATTTTTCACTACTACCAAACCAACCAGCCAATGTTGCCGGAAACAAAATAATACTTGATGCAAAGATTGGCGGTATCACACCAGCCATATTTAATTTCAATGGTAAATGTGTGGTTTGACCACCATATACTTTATTCCCGACTTGGCGTTTAGCATAGTTCACCGTAATTTTACGCTGACCACGCTCCACAAACACCACCAAAGCCGTTACTAAAACAATAGCCACTAGCAAGAACATCACTAATGGAATAGAAAAAGCACCAGTTCGCGTCAGCTCTAAAGTACTTGTAATCGCGCTAGGCAATCCAGCCACAATGCCAGCAAAAATGATAATCGAAATACCGTTACCAATACCACGCTCAGTAATTTGCTCGCCTAACCACATTAAAAACATGGTACCACTTACCAATGTTACAACTGCAATCAATCTAAAGGCCATGCCTGGATCAAGCACCAAACCAGCCTGACCTTCTAAAGCAATGGCAATTCCAAGCGCCTGAAACGTTGCTAAAATGACAGTTCCGTAGCGAGTATATTTTGTAATAGCACGTCTACCAGCTTCACCTTCTTTTTTAAGCGCCTCCAATTTAGGAGAAACTACTGTCGCTAGCTGCATAATAATAGATGCAGAAATATACGGCATGATACCCAGTGCAAACACAGTAAAGCGCGACAGTGCGCCGCCCGAGAACATGTTAAACATGCCCAAAACACCATTATTTTGTGAATCAAATAATTGCTTCAATACAGTTGGATCTATACCTGGTACAGGAATATGTGCACCTAAACGAAATATTACCAGCGCACCAAGCACAAACCATAAGCGGCTTTTTAATTCGCTCATTTTACCTACTGATTTTAAAAGACTATCTTGCGCCATCTAATGACTAACTTAAGCGACTTTGCCGCCAGCCGCTTCAACTGCAGCGCGTGCGCCTTTAGTTAGCAGCAGACCAGTCAGGTTAAGTTTTTTAGTGATTTCGCCAGATAAAAACACTTTTGCAGCCAACGCATTGCCTGATATGACGTTGGCTTGCTTCAACACCAATAAATCAATCTTATCAACTGGCAAATCGTTTAACTCAGACGTACGCACATGTGCAGTATCTTTTTTAGTCAGTGATTTAAAACCACGTTTTGGCAAACGGCGTTGTAATGGCATTTGACCACCCTCAAAGCCAACTTTGTGAAAGCCACCAGTACGTGATTTTTGGCCTTTGTGGCCACGACCAGCTGTTTTACCGAAACCAGAACCGATGCCACGTCCTACGCGACGACGTTCTTTCTTTGCGCCTTCTGCAGGCTTAATTGTATTTAATTGCATTATGCTTCTACCTTTAATAGATAGTTCACGGTATTAATCATGCCGCGAGTTGCTTGTGTATCTTGAACTTCAACTGTGTGGTGCATACGACGCAGACCCAAGCCCTTAACTGTCGCTTTATGCGATTCAATACGGCCAATTAGACTTCTAACCAGAGTGACTTTAATCATCGGCAATGCTTCTTTTGCTTTTTTAGCCACTGATTTAGCGGTAGCATTTGTTTTTATAGTAGTAGCCATCATTAACCTCTAATTTCTTCTACAGATTTGCCGCGTTTTGCTGCAATTTCAGAAGGCGTATTCATTGATTCAAGACCATTTAATGTGGCACGTACCAAATTGTAAGGGTTAGTTGAACCAATGCATTTAGCAACCACATTTGTGATACCCATAACTTCAAAGATTGCGCGCATTGCGCCACCAGCAATAATGCCAGTGCCTTCAGAAGCTGGCTGAATATAGACTTTAGCAGCACCATGTACACCAGTTACCGCATGATGCAGCGTACCGTTATTTAAGTTTACTTTAAGCATGCCACGACGCGCTTCGTCCATGGCTTTTTGCACTGCAACTGGCACTTCACGTGCTTTGCCTTTGCCCATACCAACTGCGCCATCACCATCACCGACTACAGTCAATGCAGCGAAACTCATAATACGACCGCCTTTAACCGTTTTACTAACACGGTTAACTGTAATCATTTTTTCACGCAAACCATCGGTTTGCTGTGATTGTTGTTCCATTTCTCTAGCCATTATCTGTCTCGCCTATTAGAATGAAAGACCGTTTTCACGCGCTGCATCTGCTAACGCCTTAATACGACCGTGATATTTATAGCCTGAACGATCAAAAGCCACAGTGGTAATACCCGCTTTTTTTGCTTTTTCAGCAATTAATTTACCAATAGCGGCAGCTGCTTCTACATTGCCACCATTTTTTACTTTTTTACGCACATCTGCTTCAACAGTTGAAGCGCTTGCCAATACCTTATCACCAGTTTCAGCAATAATTTGTGCGTAGATATGCGTATTTGTGCGGTGCACACTTAAACGAGTAACTTTTAACTCTGCGATTTTGGCACGGGTTTTACGTGCGCGACGCAAGCGGTTATTTACGTTGTTCATTGTCATAGTCCTAATTATTTTTCAGTCTAACTATTTCTTTTTAGTTTCTTTAATTGCAACCACTTCGTCGGAATAACGAACACCTTTGCCTTTATAGGGCTCTGGCGCACGATAAGCACGAATTTGCGCAGCTACTTGACCAATCACTTGCTTGTCCATACCCGTCAAAATAACTTCTGTTGGGGTTGGTGTAGTCACCGTAACGCCTATTGGCATTTTATGGTTAATTGGGTGTGAGTAACCCAACTCTAAATTCAACATTGCACCTTGGGCATTCGCTTTATAGCCAACGCCAACCAATGTTAATTTGCGCGTAAAGCCTGCAGAAACGCCCTGTACCATATTAGCTACCAAAGCACGCACAGTACCTGACATAGCGCGTGAATGTTGACTGTCACTAGTAGCAGCGAATGTAATTGTTTCGCCATCACGTTTTAAAGTGACCGCATCTGTAAGTGCTTGTGAAAGCTTGCCCAAC
>JANNWI010000101.1:0-6641 GCA_031414715.1 Methylophilaceae bacterium
ATCAGATTTCTTTTTCCATAACCCTTTTTTATCTTCTTCTACTATTTGACTGCCTCGTTTATAAACAAGCAATGCAACCCTAAATATCTGCAATACACTCTTATCTTTTAAATCGGCAATCGTATGAGCTGCTTGAACGAGTTTAGTATATTCACTACCTACTACTTTTCCATATTTAGCTGAATATAAACCACTAATTAAATGGTGTATTTCATATGGGTATTCATTGATGTAAATCTCTTTGTTTGTAAATTCGTCAACAAAGGCTTTCCATTCACCCTTATACTTAGGTGGATGATTATGTTTAATCCACCACTCTTCAAATCTCTCTTTTAAATCACCGCTCTCTAATTTGTTAATTAATTTTTCTTGCTCAATTTTATAATCAAAATAGTAAATAGCTTGTTTATCTATGTCATATTCTAACTCTTCGAATTTCACATACTTGTTATTCCACTCTTTAATTATGTTGTTATGGTTTATCTTTGGCTCGTGCCAATGACAATACAACATTAGAGCCTTATTTTGTTTAGATGATTTAAGAGTATCTTCACTGGCTAGGAATAAGTTTTGATTGTTATTAAAGAAAATGTCATCTTGTTTCATTAAGGCATGTTCTTTATCGTATTTTTTAAATACCCAACAAACTAAACTGTTTTGAGCTTTATAGAATAATCTTCTTTCACCTATTACTTTTAGAAATGTAGTTGAGAGTTGAACTTCAAAAGCGACTCTTAATTTACCTTGCCATAAGGCTTGTATATCGG
The DNA here is from genome assembly GCA_031414715.1 of Methylophilaceae bacterium. Classification (GTDB taxonomy): domain Bacteria; phylum Pseudomonadota; class Gammaproteobacteria; order Burkholderiales; family Methylophilaceae; genus Methylotenera_A. Next base: position 768 of record JANNWI010000101.1, read on the forward strand.
GTTTTCGCCAAGATTTTCTATCTTCACCTTTAATAACAGTTTCAAGTTTAATATCTGAGAAATTTTGATCCTGTGAAAGACTTTCATAAATGATTTCTTTCATCCGAATATGGGCTTGGCTTTCTTTAACACCATTGTATTTCATTGCTTCTATTTGTGGCTTAGTTAATGTGCTGCGAGTTTCAGCAGGGCAATTACCATTTTCAACGATATGTTTGAAGTAAAAATTTTTATTATTATTATGCCGACTACAAGCGATGTAAACACCTACAAGACATATGGGGCATATGTATTTAGGCTTCTTTAATGAAATGCTTTCTGATAATTCCATACGAAGCTTTACTGCTTCGTTGTAGTTATTACCTATTGCTTGTTGGGCTGTGTAAATTTCATCATCATCAATTACATACACCTCTTTAATTTGAGGGTTATCAACACACAGACTTTGAATGGTCATAAAAATATTAAAATTGTTAGTATTAATAAACAGTCATGAACTATACATATTCCATAGCCACAGGATACTCCGCCACAACACTATCCGCAGTCATCAGCGTAACACCTTCCACCGCTGTTTGTGCAATCAGCATACGGTCAAACGGGTCTTTGTGAATATTGGGTAAGGCATCTACACCAATTGTATGCGCGCTGTTAATGGCGATTTCTTCAAAACCGTTGTCAAGCAAGTTGCGTCTTAATACCGCTAAATCTACTTTAAAATCGGCTCTACCTAGTTTGTTTTTGATGGAGATTTCCCACAGGCTGGCTGCGCTAAAGTAAAGTTGGTTTTCTGGGTCTTCAATCAGTGCTTTTGCTTTGCTTGAGAGTTGCTCTGGCTCACCTGCTGCCCAAAGTAAAATGTGCGTATCTAGCAATAATTTCATACGTGCTATTCCACACCAAATAATTTGGCGATTTCTTGCTTGCCCATTTCATCAAAGTCTTTTGGCGTGCTAATTTGGCCAACCATAAAGCCGATGCGTTTTTTGGCTTGTGGCGCGGGCGTATCTAGTTTGGTGACTTTAACCAGTGGCTTGCCAGCCTTTGCAATAATAAAAGATTCGCCATTGACAGCTTGCTCTACTAACTTTGAAAGCTGTGTTTTGGCCTTGTGAATGTTGACGGTTTGCATAATAAGCCTCATTGAACTAAGTTGAGTTAGTTTAGTTTAAACCTAAATACGCGTTTGGTAAATATTTTATAAAGATTTTTGGGATTAATAACCATAGGGTCATACGCGATTGTTTGGTAAAATAGCCTTATAAATTAATTAATTGCAGACTATTTTGACCACTCTTAAAATCATTAAAAAACCTAGCGATGCGCCAAGCGCAAGCAAAGCGCCTGTGCGCCGCGTTGACCCTGGTAAGCGTGATAGAACGCAAGCGCCGCCTAAACCTGCGGATAGGGTTGATGATGTTCAATCCTCGCCAAAAGACAAAATGGATTCCCGCGTTCGCGGGAATGACGAGCAGGTTGCCAAGCCAGGCGGCGCTCGCCAACGTAATCATCGATTTGATGGAAAGACTCATGGTGAGCCGTTTGCAGAGCAATCTGGTGAAAAGCCTGCTTACAATAAACCTAATGAAAATAGGCCGCTTAGAAGTGAATTAAGAGCTGAAGTGCCAGATTCTAAAGTATCAGATTTCAATCAAGCATCACCAAAACAACATAAGCCGGCAGGTATCGATACCCGTACTACACCGCGCCCCGATAAAAATGAGCCGCAATATCGTCAAGCGCCGCGTCGTCAAGGAAAACTAAGGGATGCCAAAGTGCGTGATGGTTATGATGGCTCAAACCAACCGCAATACGGTGCAGCAGCTAAGGCGGCTTATAAATCTTCACCTGTTAATGTAGATTCACCGCGCCTTTCTAAGGTGATGGCGGAGCGCGGAATCTGCTCGCGCCGCGAAGCAGATGAATGGATTATTAACGGCTGGGTGAAGGTGGATGGCGTGATTATAGAAACGCTTGGAACCCGCATAGTACCTGATGCTGAGATTATCATTAGCGGCTATGCTTACGAGCAACAAGCGGAGCAAGTGACCATTTTGCTGCACAAACCAGTCGGTTTTGTCAGTGGGCAAGCGGAAGATGGTTACGAGCCTGCGATAGTTCTAGTGCACCCTGATAACGAGTGGTTAGATGACCCAGATTTGAACCAACACCATGCCAAAGAATTTCAACGCGGATTTTTACATGGCCTTGCGCCTGCAGGCCGCTTGGATATTGATTCAACAGGTTTGTTAGTACTTACACAAGATGGCAGAGTAGCACGGCATTTAATTGGAGAAGATTCTAGCGTAGAAAAAGAATATTTGGTGCGGGTTGAGGGCGAATTAAGTGAAGCCGATATGCAGCGATTAAATCATGGCTTAAGTTTAGATGGCGAAAGATTAAAACCTGCTAAAGTCAGCTGGCAAAACGAAGACCAATTGCGATTTGTGTTGCGCGAGGGTAAAAAACGCCAAATTAGGCGCATGTGCGAAATGGTGGGCTTGCATGTTGTTGGATTAAAACGCGTACGCATTGGAAGTGTAAATTTAGGTAAATTACCTGCTGGGCAATGGCGTTATTTGCGCAATAACGAGCGTTTTTAAGTTATGCTTTTAGTTGGCAATTTTTTGTTATTTTATAAGGGTTAAATCATGGGTTTGTTAGATAGCGTAGCAGGTGCAGTTTTGGGTAAACTTGGCGGACAACAAGGTGGCATGGCGCAAATTGCTTTGGATATGTTTAACCAAAATGGCGGCTTGAGTGGTGTGTTGGACAAATTTAAAGCGGGCGGTTTAGGTGATGCAGCTGCATCATGGGTTGGCAAAGGCGAAAATTTACCTGTATCAGCAGAGCAAATTTCTAGCGTTTTAGGTAGTGGTGTTATTGCAGATATGGCGGCTAAATTTGGTATTGACCCAGCAACATTAAGCGCACAAATTGCACAGCATTTGCCAACGGTTGTGGATAAAATGACGCCAAACGGTGCAGTTGAGGCTGATTCAGGCGGTTTGCTTTCCAGCGTATTAGGCATGCTGAAGTAATTGATTACTTTTTCAACAAAAGGGGCTAACTGCCCCTTTTTTGTTTTTCGGTTTGTTTTTTAGGCTTAGGCAACTTTTACCGCAATTTTTGTTAGAATGTTTTATGGATTTTTTACTGTTACTTAAAGCAGCCATCATGGGCATTGTTGAGGGCGCAACTGAATTTTTGCCCATCTCAAGTACTGGGCATCTCATCTTGGCGGGCGACTTATTGGGCTTTTTAAGTCACGACAAACGTAGCCTTTTTGAAATTGCCATTCAGCTAGGCGCAATTTTGGCAGTGGTTTGGGAGTATCGCACACGCTTTGTGAGCACTTTCACTGGTATCGGTCGCGATCCGCTTGCTAATCGCTTAATCATAAATTTAGCCATCGCTTTTCTGCCACTAGCTGTGCTTGGATTAACGTTTGGAAACACGATTAAAGCCCACTTATTTAAACCTGTTCCGGTTGCTATTGCATTTATTGTTGGCGCTTTTATTATTTTATGGGTCGAAAAGCGCAAGCACGCGATTACCATTGAAACAGTTGACGACATTCGGCCAATCGATGCCCTTAAGCTTGGGTTTGCACAGGCAGTTGCGCTTATTCCTGGCATGTCGCGTTCTGGGTCTACGATTATTGGCGGCTTAATTTTTGGACTTTCGCGCAAAGCAGCCGCTGAATTTTCTTTCTTTTTGGCTGTCCCCACTTTAGGTATTGCCTCTATTTACTCTATGTATAAAGAACGCGCCTTGTTAAGCGCAGATGATTTGGGCATATGGGCAACGGGGTTTATATTTGCATTTATTAGCGCGATGATTGCTGTACGTGCGCTGATTAAATATGTGAGCAACCACGATTTTACTATTTTTGCTTGGTATCGCATTGCATTTGGGTTGATTGTATTAATGACGGCGTACACTGGGTTGGTCAATTGGACCGTCAATTAATGTTGAATAGCTAACCTTAAAAAAGGTATTAAAAATGAAAAATTTATTCAAATATAGTTTATACAGCATTGGCGGCATCATTTTACTCATGCTGTTAGTTGCGGCCTATTTTGCCATGACGTTTAACCCCAATGACTACAAAGACGACATTATCAAGCTGGTTAAAGATAAAAAACAGCGCACGCTAAACATTGAAGGCGATATTACACTGAGTTACTGGCCAAAAATTGGTGCAGATTTAGGCAAGTTATCACTTTCTGAGCATCAATCTGAAACCATTTTTGCCTCAGTTAACAGCGTAAAAGTAGCGCTTGAGGTGTTGCCTTTGCTTAAAAAACAGCTGGTAATTGACACCGTTTATGTGGATGGCGCAAATGCTAATGTGATTAAGCGCAAGGACGGCACTTTTAACTTTGACGACTTATTGAGTAAAGAGGAAGAAGATTCGCAATTTAAGTTTGACGTTGATGGTGTGAATGTCACCAACTCTGCAGCAAACTATCGCGATGAAAGCACAGGCGCCAAATACAACATCAGCAAATTTAATATGAAATCGGGCCACATAGCGCTGGCCGAGCCCGTTGATTTAGAAACAGAATTTACTTTAACGGCTAATCAACCTGAAACCGCCGCCAATATTCAGTTGAATGGTAATTTTCTAGTTGACCCAGAAACCAAGCATTTTAAGGTAAAAGGTTTAGATAGCCATATTGTAGGTGACATGTTAAATGGCACTGATATGGATATTAAAGCCAGTGGTGATGTGGATGCCAAACCTGAGTTAATGGAGTTTTTAGTCGATGACTTAAAGTTCGTCGCTAGTGGCAACTTTGATGGGGTAAAACAAAGCATTGATTTAAGCGCACCTGCATTAACTATTCTAAAAGACGAAGTATCTAGCAAAAAAGTGACGCTAATTATTAGCCAAGATAAAGCCGGTGATTTGTTTAAAGCTAATATGGTATTGGCTGACATGAAAGGCTCACCCAAAGCGCTGCAAAGTAGCGGCATTGCTGGTGATTTGTCTGCTGTGCAAGGTAAGCGCACTGTGACTGGTACTTTCTCTTCGCCATTTAACGGCAATATAACTGACCTTATTTTTGATATACCAAAACTGGCTGGTAACTTGGATATTAGAGACCCAAGCTTGCCAAACGGTGGCTTAAAAGGTACTTTTAATTTATCAGCAAATACCGATATTAAAAAAGAATTAGCTAATAGTCAGTTTGATTTGAACATGGCCGATACCAAGCTAACAGGCAATATTTCAGTTCTTGGCTTTAAAAAGCAAAGCATTAAATTTAACCTGAATGCAGATAAACTAGATTTAAACAAACTACTCGGAAAATCGACTTCGGCAGCCAAAACTAGCGACAAAGCTAATAACAAACCTGCCGATATGTCTGCTCTCAAAAACATGACTCTAGATGGCAAGCTGAATATCGGCAGCTTAGTTTATGATAAGTACCGCGTATCTGGCCTAAATGTCGGCATTAAAGCAGATGGCGATAAATTAGCATTAATCGGCCTAAATGTAAAAGTGGACGACAGCCAAATTAAAGGCAATTTAGGTATAAGCAATTTTGCCAAACCACTTTACACCTTCGATTTAGATATTGACCAAGTGGATGTAGACAAATATGTGGCAGCTACGCCAGCAAAAACTTCAACCGCGACAGCTAGCAACAAGCCACTCGATTTAAGCGCACTTAAAGCCCTAAATGCCGAGGGCAGCATACGTGTAGGCAAGCTGAAATATGGCAAAACTAATGCTAGCAACGTGAATATTCAGCTAAAAGCAGACGGCGAAAAACTTAACTTAAACCCACTTTCTGCCAAAGTGGACGACAGCCAAATTAAAGGCAGCTTTGGCATTACGCAATTTTCAAAACCTAAATTTTT
>JANNWI010000102.1:0-4714 GCA_031414715.1 Methylophilaceae bacterium
ATGGCCAAGAGAAGAGGGCGATGTAATTTCAGCCAATCCTAGTAGAAAAGTAGGAAATAAGTCATATTATGAAACTGGCGGTAGCCTTAGACCTGCAGGTCAAAAATATGCATGTAAATTAGAGTTGAGGCAAGCAGAATCATAAGTACTTAAAAACCAGAAACCGCTGGTATCGTATTAATTAAAAATTTCAAGGCAATCAAAATTGAATAAATATTTAATTTTTCTAATCATATGTAGCGTTTTGCTATCTTCTGTTGCTCAAATAGTGCTTAAAATGGGCATGAGCAATACATTAGTATTAAATGCTATCCAATCAGGAACGAGCTTTCAAGCAGTGAGAGCAATTGCTACTAATATTTATGTCATCGGTGGGCTAGGCCTTTATTTTACTAGTGCTGCAGTTTGGTTGCTGGTTTTAGCCAAAGTGGATGTTAGCTATGCTTACCCATTTGTAGGTCTTGGCTTTGTGGTTACCATGTTATTAGCTTTTTTTATTAGTGGTGAGCCTTTAACAGCCACAAAAATTGCTGGCACTTTATGTATTGCACTAGGTGTAGCTATTATTGCTCAAGGATAATAATGAAGAGTATGCCTAATGCTTTATGTGTAGATTGTGATGGGTCTTTAATTGCTTCGGATTTACTTTATGAAGCATTCTTTTTGCTACTAAAACAATATCCATTGGGTCTGTTTTTTTTGCCGAACTGGCTATTTAAAGGCAAGGTTTACTTAAAAGAACGTCTTGCAGAGCATGTAGAATTTAATTGGGCTAATCTGCCATATCGAGAAGATGTCCTTAAATTAATAAAAACAGCACGTGATCAAAAAAGACAAATCGTTCTCGCAACTGCATCACCCTTAACTTGGGCAAATGGCATCGCGAACCATCTAGCCTGCTTTCACAAAGTCGTTGCGACCGAAAATGGCGTTAATCTCTCTGGAAAGAACAAAGCAGACCGCCTAATAGGCTTGTTTGGTGAAAAAAGTTTTGATTATGTAGGTGACTCAAATGTAGATATTAAGGTTTGGGAGCACTCCGCAGGCGCAATTATTGTTTCATCAAACAAGAGCCTTATTCATCACACAAGTAAAAAGCAAGCCAATATTATCCAAATCATTAATACACCTAAACCTAATTTTTTAGTCTATCTAAAGGCGTTACGTGTCCATCAATGGCTAAAAAATTTACTGATTGCTGCCCCACTCTTGGCCGCACACCAAGCCAATACGGTTCAAGGCCTATTGCATGTTGCCTATGCTTTTTTTGCTTTTAGCATGTGCGCTTCTGCTGTTTATGTGCTTAATGATTTGCTAGATTTAGACTCCGACAGACAGCATGTTCGCAAGCGCAAGCGCCCTTTTGCTGCGTGCACCATTCCACTTTGGCAAGGCATGCTCATGGTGCCAGTACTTCTCAGCATCGCTTTTGCAGTTTCTCTTTTACTGCCTAGTGAATTTTTCTTTGTATTAGCCGCATATTTCATACTCACGCTTGCATATTCAATTCGACTTAAAAAACAAGTCATCGTAGATGTAATGTTGCTAGCCGGCTTATACACCATGAGAATTATCGCTGGTGCCGCAGCCACTCAAATAAAACCTTCTTTTTGGTTGTTGGCGTTTTCTATGTTCTTGTTTCTTAGTTTAGCTTTGATTAAACGCTATTCTGAGTTATTTATTACGTTGAAAAGTAACGAGCAAGAGGCTGCTGGTCGTGGATATTCAGTAGACGATCTTTCAGTGTTAATGTCTATTGGTGTCAGTTCAGGCTTGCTATCAGTTTTGGTATTTGCGCTTTACCTTAACAACCCAGAAATCAACAAAATGTATCCAAATACAATGTGGCTATGGTTAATACCGCCACTTTTATTATATTGGATATCTAGATTGTGGATGAAAGCACACAGAGGTCAAGTCGACGACGACCCAGTAGTATTTGCGGCTAGGGATTGGCAAAGCTTGATAGTGCTAATCATATCAGCGTGCATCTTTGCTGCTGCTATATTTTACAAATAAAGCATTTATCCAAATAGTACTAGACCCCATACTGATAGAAACAAAAAAATTGCCACCATCACTGCGGCACTGCCAATATCTTTGGCGCGTGCGGCCAACGCATGGTGGTCAATCGATGTGTGATCTACCGCCGCCTCAATCGCCGAGTTTAACAACTCAACAATAAACACCAACACCGTTACGCCGATTAATAAAATGCGCTCAATATTGGTTTGGCCTAAATAAAATGCCAATGGGATTAAAATTACCATCAGCCACACTTCTTGCCGAATTGCTGCCTCGTTTTTATAGGCAGACTTTAAACCTGCTATCGAATAGCCTGCAGCCTTGGCAATGCGTTCTAAACCGTTTTTACTTTTGAATGGGCTTTCCATTTTTTGCTTTCTTTTAACTACTTAATTTTAAACTAAAACGCTCATTTCCGTCATTCGCGTCATTCAGAGCGTTAGCGAAGAATCCAGTTTTTAGGCGGCAAACTACTGGATTCTTCGCTAACGCTCTGAATGACAGCTGTGCTGTTGAATTGCTTTTAAAAAATTGCACATGCGTTATCATACTGTTTTTAGCACAAATGAGTAACCTTATGGCACGCACTGTACATTGCATTAAACTAGATAAAGATTTAGATGGTATGGACTTCCCCCCTTACCCAGGTGAGTTAGGCAAAAAAATCTACCTCAACGTCAGCAAAGAAGCGTGGGCGGCATGGTTAAAACAACAAACCATGCTGGTAAACGAAAATCGCCTTAGCTTGGCCGACCCTGCCGCACGTAAATATTTAAGCGAACAAACCGAAAAGTACTTTTTTGGGGATGGCGCAGATACTGCCAGTGGGTATGTGCCAGAGAATAATAATTAAAAACTTAACTATTAAAACATACGGGGAAACTTAAAATGATTATTCCACAAAGTGTTAACCAAGCTGTGATTGCAATCTGGGGAACATTATTAGTAAGCAGTATAAGTGCTGTTATCAACAAACAAATTGGGGCTGTCAGTAGTGGTGATTTTGCTTTATATCTTATTTTTTATGGCATTCTCTGCATTTTGCCTTATAAAATTTCAAGAGGAAGTAACCCAGCTAGATATGTTTATACGGTAATTTTTGCTATTACTTTATTGCTGATGCTTGGCGGTGAGACTAAAGCAATTCCAAAACTCGACTTAATTGTGTCTTACCTAATGATTCCAGTCGAAATCTTTATAATTTATCGATTGTTTAGTGGGGAAGCTAACAGTTGGTTCTCTCAAGATAAATAACTAGAGCTTTTAGGGCGGATTAGTTTACGTAATTCTCCGCAAGGTTTTCATCCCTTTCCGCGCCTTCGGCTTGAGACTTAGATGCAAGGCGACGAGGACTGTTTGAGTGCAGAAAGCACGAGTTCCGCAGTCGCCACGCAGATAAGGCGCTAAGACCGAAGGAAAACGTGGCAGCGGGGTGTGATTTTCTTTGATTACTTTCTTTTGCACAAACAAAAGAAAGTGATTAGGCGTCGGGCTACCCCCGACTTATTTAGAAAGTCACTGGATTCCGTGTTAAGCACGGAATGACAATCTAAAAAAAACAAATGCCCTGCAGGCCTCATGGATATTGGCTTGCAGAGGCATTGTTTTATGCTTAAAAGCACTTATTTTTTATACGTTTTTACACCATCCGCCGTCGCCAACAACAACACATTCGCTGGCCGTGCAGCAAATAAACCATTGGTAACCACGCCCACGATTTGGTTAATTTTCGCTTCCATCGCCACTGGGTCTTCAATGTTCAAGTTCCACACATCTAAAATCACGTTACCGTTATCGGTGGTGAAATCACGCAATTTTGGTTGGCCGCCCAATTTAACTAGCTCGCGCGCTACATAGCTTTTGGCCATTGGCAACACTTCTACTGGCAATGGAAATTTGCCCAAAACTGGCACGTATTTAGTCTCGTCACAAATACAAATAAAGGTTTTAGCCACTGCCGCCACAATTTTCTCGCGTGTCAGTGCGCCGCCGCCGCCTTTTAGCATATGCAAATGCTCGGTGATTTCATCCGCACCATCTACATAAATATCTAAACTATCGACGGCATTTAAATCAAACACTTCAATACCATGACCGCGTAAACGTTGGGCGGTAGCTTCACTGCTGGCAACTGCGCCTTCAATTTTGTGTTTTACTTTTGCCAGTTCTTCAATAAAAAAGTTGGCTGTGCTGCCTGTACCCACGCCGATAATGCCTTCTTTTACATAAGCCACAGCGGCTTGGGCGACTTGTTGTTTGAGTTCATCTTGCGATAACTTATTTTCGTTTCCTAGCATTTTCGTCAATCCTTCTTAATTTCTTTATAATGTTGATATTCAACATGATACACCGCAGCCAATAATTTAAAAATAAACAATGTCCATCAACTACAAACACAAAATCGAAAATTCGCGCGTATACGACGTGGCTAAAAACACGCCGCTAGAGTTTCAGCCGATTTTATCGGCACGTATTCATAATCGCGTGTTGCTAAAGCGCGAGGATATGCAGCCTGTGTTCTCGTTTAAGTTACGCGGCGCTTATAACAAAATGGCAAATTTAGCGCCTGAACTTTTAAAACGCGCCGTGATTGCTGCCAGCGCTGGCAACCATGCGCAGGGTGTGGCACTGGCAGCACAAAAACTGGGCTGCCGCGCGGTGATTGTAATGCCAACCACAACGCCTGCCA
>JANNWI010000103.1:0-3731 GCA_031414715.1 Methylophilaceae bacterium
AATAAATGCGCTGCCATTTGCGCGCCATAATCTTGCACCGAAACCACGCCGTCTAGAAATCCTGGAATTTGCTCGACAGGAATAGGCTTTTCCAACATCACCGCATCAGCACCCAAATGTGTTGCCGCAATATCTTGGCGCGCTAACAATTGCAAATACGCCTCGGTACTGGTTTGGCGAATATTCACACGCAAGGTCAGCGGTGGATGTAAATTGCCTGTTTTTAATATGCTCTGGAAGCCGCATGGATATTGGTCTGCAGGCATGCCAGTTTGAGTGCTATTTTGCTCTGGATATTGATTTTTAAGCTTATTAATCCACCATTGCGGGTAAGAATACTGCGCAACTTCATTGGTTCTTATCTGCTTTTCAATAACCATTTTTTGACGTAAAAAATTACGCAACACGCCATTCACCAAACCTTTTGCCCAACGCGGTTTGGCATCACCCGCCGCTTTTACCGCTTGATTCACCACAGTAAAATCATCGGCTTTGTCGTGCAATAACTGATAAATTGCTACCAATAAAAGCGCGGTAATATGTGCGTTACTCAATGGTTTTTCGAGTAACTTTTCTAAGTAAGCGTTTACTTCGCCATAAAAGCGTAGTGTGCCATAACTTAAATCGGCCGCCGCACCGCGCTGTTGTGGCGTGGCTTTTGGGTAAGCGCTTAACGCCTCTGGCAAAGCCAAAGTAAGGTTACGGCCAGAAAGCACATCAGATACAGCAATAGCAGCAATTTGTTGGGAAATATACAAGGAGGCTCTTTATTGAAATTAGAAGGTTTTTCAGATTGATAGATTTTACTTGATATGTTGCTTGTCGGGTGTGTTAACAAGCACCTCTGCTGTCATTCAGAGCATAGCAAAAAATCCAGCTTTTAAGGTTTTAGCAAATCTAACTTAATCGTTAAATCTGCCCAATTTGGATTTACAGATTCGATTAAGGCAATTTTCTTAGCTCTCGACAAACCTTTTAAGGCCTTCTCTCGCGTAATAGCGCTCAGCATGTCATCGCACATTTCAAAATAAACCAACATTTTTACGCCATATTTTTTGCTAAAACCATCCACTATTTCTTCACGATGCTGATACATGCGTTGCGGCAAATTGCTAGTCACCCCAATGTATAAAGTGCCATTGCGTTTGCTGGCAAGCATATAAGCGACGGGCTGTTTAGGCATGTGAGGTTAAGCGAAACATAAAATTAAATAAACTGTAAAAATATGATGCAAATTATTATAGACCCACCCCGTCATTCAGAGCGCAGCGAAGAATCCAGTTTTTAAACTGTTATCGCTTTTCTGGATTCTTCGCTGCGCTCTGAATGACGTATTAGAAGTTTGAAAGACTCACTAAAAAACCTGCCAAGCACCTGCCCTGCAAGCCAATACCCATGCGGCTTACAGAGTATCTATTTTCTCCTATGTTCGCATGGTTTGCTTTTGACTTTAAATCCCCTTGCCGCGCCTTCGGATTGAGCCAGCAGATGGAAAGCGGCGAGGACTGTCTGAGTGCTGAAAGCACGAGTTCCGCAGCCGCCCAGATGCGGCGCTAAGACCGAAGGATAAAGTGGCAGCGGGGTAGCTTTTTCTTTCCCCTATTTCTTTTGGCTAAGCAAAAGAAATAGGGTCGCTCGTCGGGCGAGACCGACTAATCTGTTAAAAAGCGAAGTGTTTCTTCCAACCTGCTGCATTTTGTAATCAGGTGCTAATTTACCCATTGGGGTATAAAGGTAACTGATGACTAACGCATCAACTCCGCGACTTGCTATTTCAAGAAGCTCTAACTCTTGTGGCTGCAACTCTGAAGTGACATGAGCTAGCCCCTTATTCGCCGCAAGAAAGATTGCTATTAAAGCTTTTTCGGCGTCATCTTTTGAACCAGGGTAACGAGAGATTGCTACTTCTGGGCTAACTTTTTGTAAAGTTACGCCATTTGAGTCTTTATAGTGTTCAATTCCAACATCATCAGGCTTACGATTTTTAATTATTTCTAAACCATTTTTTATATAACATATTCCTAAGAACTCCAGCAGTGCGCGGCAATGTATCAATCCTGATTCAATAACTGGATTAGTATAAGCATTCGAATTCCCAACGATTGTTAATTTTCTATCAAAATAAATTTTGATTGGCTTGGGGGTTTCGAACGAGTTGCAGAGTCTTAATGCATGAGTAAATGTATTTACTGCACCAAGCCGGTGAGGGATTAGCTTGTTGATGACATAGTCTAAATCTACCATTTACTTAGATTCAATACTGATTCGCCATCGCCATCAACCTCGCCACCCTCTCCTCTGTCTTTGGATGCGTGCTAAACAAACTATCAAACGACACACCTGCCAAAGGATTAATAATCATCATCTGGCCAGTTTCTGGGTGTGCTTCTGCCGTTTGATTGGGAATTTGTTTCGCGTAATTATGAATTTTAGTCAACGCATCCGCTAACGATTTTGGGTCTTTGCTTATTTGCGCGCCCATTCTATCGGCCTCGTATTCTCTGCTACGTGAAATGGCCATTTGAATAAGCCCTGCCGCCATGGGTGCTAAAAACATCATTAACATGCTGATGATCATATTTGGGCGTTCGCCATCACCACGTCCGCCGCCAAACATCATGCCAAATTGCGCAATAGAGCCAATGGCGCCCGCCATAGTGGCAGAAATAGTAGAGATTAAAGTGTCGCGATGTTTAACGTGCGCCAGTTCGTGCGCCATCACACCGCGAAATTCGCGCTCGCTCAGCGCTTGCATAATGCCAGTGGTGGCAGCAACAGCAGCGTTTTCTGGGTTGCGGCCTGTGGCAAAGGCGTTCGGTTGCGGGTTATCCATCACGTAAACTTTTGGCATGGGCAACTCGGCGTTTTGCGCAAGCTCTTTTACCATGTTGTAGTAATTGCGAAATTGCGTATTATCAGGCGTGATTTCTTGCGCGCCGTACATTTTTAGCACCGCTTTATCGCTAAACCAATAGGCATAAAAATTCATCGCACCTGCCAAACACAGCGCCATTATCATACCACTTGCGCCGCCCATAGCCGCACCCACCGCACCAAATAAGCCCGTGATGCCAGCCATTAATACAAAGGTTTTAATCCAATTTCCAAACATTACTATCTCCTAAGTTTAGGTTTATTGCTTTGCACCAATATGCTACCAAAAGAGTGAAAATTCAAGGTTTAACTACATTATTACTCCTTCCCCATGAAGGGGGAAGGTTGGGATGGGGGTGACACGTGCTATTTTATGCATATTTTTCACTCCCACGCCCAACTTTCCACCCCCCCACCCTAGCCCTCCCCCTTTCTTGGGGAGGGAATTAAGTTAGCTAAATTAGCTAAAAATTTCGCCAACTTTAACGTGCTGACCTTGCACAAATTGCTGCGCAGTTTGGCGCTTGCCACCTGGCATTTGCAGCTCAACTATTTCTATCACTTCTCTCTCTAAAACACCATCGCCACAAGCCGCATGGATATTAGTCTGCAGGGCAGTACCTATTTCAATGATTTCGCCTGCAATTGCGTTTGTTTTTATGTTTAAAACGTTGGCAAACAAAATGCGACAAGTTTCACCGCGAAATTGCGCGGTGGCCACAGGAAAAGGATTGAACGCACGCACTTGACGCGAAATCTCAAGCGCGCTTTTTTGCCAGTCGATTTTTGACTCTGATTTTTCAAGTTTGTGCGCGTAAGTCACCAAACTTTCATCTTGTGGCTCGCTTGATAGTTTG
>JANNWI010000104.1:0-10185 GCA_031414715.1 Methylophilaceae bacterium
AAAACCATTGATAGTCGCTTCAGAGTAGGTTTTTTTACAATCAATAGTAATGCTAGTTACTTACCTATTGGCCCTTTTACACCAACGCAAAAAACCAATTGGTACAACAGGCTTTTTGCAGCAGGTGGTAATAGTGGTACACCTTTGCGTGATGCGTTAAGTAAAGCGGGTAGAATTTATGCGGGTAAAGGTAGTGCTGCTATCGGTAACGCTGCTGACCCAGTACAGTATTCTTGCCAACAAAACTTTACCATCTTGACCACGGATGGTTATTGGAATGGCGGTGGCGGTTTAGATATTACCGGAGCAGCTATTACTAACGAAGATGACGGCTCCACACCCAGGCCGATGTATGAAGGGCCTATATCCTACAGCAACACTTTAGCGGATAGTGCTAAATATTATTACGACACCGATTTGCGGACTGGCGTACCTGGCTCCGCTGCTTGCACTGGTGGTACCAGACCAAACGGCACTACGGGAGATGTATGTGAGAATAATGTGTTTGTTACAACAACAGATAATAACTTGCAACAACACATGACTACATTTACCTTGGGTTTAGGGGTGGATGCAGCTTTAACTTATACAACAGACTATAAAACCGCAACTGAGGGAGATTTTTACGAGCTAAAACAAGGTACTTTAGATTGGTCTGCGCCAGTTGCAAATACACAAACTACTATTGATGACTTATGGCATGCTGCTGTCAATGGGCAAGGTACTTATTTTAGTGCTAAAAATCCGACACAATTAAGTACATCTTTAAGCGAAGCTTTAAACTCAATTAAAGCAAAAGTAGGTGCTGGTGCGGCTGCAGCAACTAGTACACTTAACCCAGTATCTGGTAATAACTTCAGTTATGTTGCAAGTTATACCAGTGCTAAGTGGATTGGTAATCTTGAAGCGCGTACGATTGACGTAAATGATGGCAAAGTAAGTGAAGATGCAACTTGGTGTTTAGAAAATGTAACAGCAGATACCTGTGCTGCGCCAAGTATCGTTGAGGCAGTTACGACAGGATCAAGTACGGAATACGTATGTAAAACTGGTGGTGCCACCTCAGCTACTTGTCCAGCACCTGGTGTTTTGGATGGTACAGATTGCAAGGTTGAAATTGCTACAGCTTGTACTGGCACGTTACAAACTAAAGTCTCAAGCACTGCTGACACTAGAACTATTCTGATGAATTCTGGTGGCGCCCTAACAGACTTTACATACGCCAATATTGTGGCTGTGGGTAAAAATACTAATTTTGATAATGCATTTCTTTCAGTCAATTTGCCACAAAGCTCAAACGATTTTGATGATTTAGGTAATCCAATGACGCCAGCCAAAAAAGCATTATTAAATGGCGCTACTCTTGTTAACTATTTAAGAGGAAATACTGGTTATGAAAATCGTGCAAGTAATCTTGTAGGCCCAGTAGATAATCGTATCTATCGCACGCGTGAAGCTACATTGGGCGATCTTGTAGATTCGACCCCAGTTTATATTGGCGCACCTCAGTCAAATTTCAGCGACCCAGGATATGGGCCAGTAACTGCAACAGGTACTTTTAAAAATGCACAGCAAAGTCGTGCAGGCATAGTTTACATTGGCTCTAATGATGGCATGTTGCATGCGATTGACGCTGTTAATGGGCAAGAGCGCTGGGCTTTTGTACCGACAATGGTACTAGATAATATGTGGAAATTGGCACGCAAAGACTATTCAAGCCAGCACTCATATTATCTTAATGGCGACCTAATTATTAATGATGTGTGTACTGCAAATTGCACAAGCGCTGTTTCTGCAGTGTGGAAAACCATTTTGATAGGCGCTTTAAATGGTGGTGGCTTCGGTTACTTTGCATTAGATATTACCAACCCTACATCACCAGTACTTTTGTGGGAATTTGACAAAACTGATGATAGCGACATGGGTTATTCTTATGGTAACCCAGTGATTACTAAAAAGACCGATGGTACATGGGTAGTTTTAGTCACCTCAGGCTACAACAACCTAACCGGTGGTAATGCAGGTAAAGGTATTTTATATGTGTTAAACCCCACAACAGGCAGTATTATTACTAAGTATAGTACTGGAGTTGGCACTGCTGCAGACCCAAGTGGGCTAGCTAAAATTAATGCTTACGTGAATGAAGCGGCAACAAATAATACCGCGCTTTATGTCTATGGGGGCGATTTGCTGGGTAACGTATGGCGATTTGATATTAATACGGCTCAATCCTCTAGCAATCCGTTTAAACTAGCAATATTGAAAGATCCTAGTGGCGTAGTGCAGCCTATTACAACTCGGCCAGAGTTGGCTGAAATTAACGGTAAGCGTGTTTTATATGTGGGTACAGGTAGATATCTGGGTGTTAGTGACATTAGCGATACTCAACAACAAACAATTTATGCTATTACTGATGAATCAGTGGGTCCACTAACTACATTTGATAATCCGCGTGCGAGTGCCGCAATGGTAAACCAAACTTTAACCACTGACATTGCTACATCTACTCGTAAAGTAACATCACCTAACCCAGTAAACTTTGTGACAGGGCGCGGATGGTATATTGATTTCCTAGATCCTAAAGAGCGTCAAAGTGTGCCTGCACAGCTAGTATTTGGTACTTTATTATTACCGACTATAGTGCCAACCAACACTTTGTGCTCTCCTGGTGGTTACGGATGGCTAAATTTCTTAGATTATAAAACGGGTTTGGCAGTAACAGGCAATCTAGTTTCTACTAAAACCAATGCGCCTATTGTGGGCATAAATGTCTTATACATAAAAGGAAAACCAGTTGTAAATATAGTGACTGCAGATAATCCAACACCAACATTACCTTCTGTTAGTCCTGCGTTTACAGGCGGTACGGAATCTAATTTTAGTAATCACCGCGCAATATGGCGAGAATTAATTGAAGAAGAGTAGTTAATTGTTAAAAAAGTCATAGAAATTTTCTGTAGCTTTTTTACTTGTTGATTAGCTTTGCCGCAACTAAACCGTTAATTAACCCAAAAACCAGAGCAGCAAGCACAAAAATAGGGATTAAATAAACAACACCGGTGTGTGGAATAAGCCATAACCACACAATGATTAGCTGCCCTGCAATGTGTGCGAAGGCGGCAAATATACTTAGGCTGATGGCGCTGAAGTATTTTTTTGGTAAATATTGCGCAAAAAATAAAGCAGCTAAGCTGAGTAAAGCACCGCTTAAGCTTAATACAAAAGTGGGCGATAAAAATTGCCCCAATAACAAGCTGCTGGCGAACACTCTAAGCAAACTTACCCAAGCCGCAGTGGCAAAGCCGTATTTGTAAAGTACAAACAGTGTGACAATATTCGCAACCCCAGGTTTTACGCCAGGCAGTGGCGATGGAATGACTGCTTCTATCATGTGCAAACCTATCGCCAATGCAGTGAGCTTGGCAATGTGATGATCTTCACTGTTAGTTTTAATAGTTAAGTGAGTCATAACTACTTTTTGTGCCAATCAGTTGCAGGCTAATTTGGTTAGGGATGCAAATAGCCACTTGCCCGGCACGGCTTAACCAGCCTTGATGCACGCAATATTGGTTATTGCATGGCGATTGTTTGAATCTCACTTTGCCTTGTGCAATGCTTATATGCGAATCGCCCATGGCGCCATGAATATGCAGTTCGCGCGTTTGATTTAAATCGTAAGTGCCAATTATTTGACTACCCTGGCGAATTTTGAGTTTGCTGGCTAGCTCAGTGCTCCAAAATTGTTGAAACATAAAAATAACAGCAACTAAACCTGTAAAAATGACCAGCCAATCGCCCAATAAAGGCTTAATATTGAGTTGCATGCTTTTCTGCATCTTTATCTAGCCAAGTAATACGCTTAGCCAGCGCTGCGCTTAGGTAAATTTTTTGGCTTGATTCAATAACCATAAAATTTTCTACACCCACTTTACTTGCAGCCTCAACGCGCTCTTCTGGCTTTGCAATAAAAATAGGTTTAGACGTTACATCGGATAAAACGCCAGCATTGCTAGCAGGTGGAATAAGCACAGTGACCGCTTGTATCCCTTGCACTGGGTAGCCTGTTGCTGGATTGATAATATGGCAATAACGTTTACTATCTAAATCGAAATAGCGTTGATAATCGCCTGATGTTCCAATTGCCCAGCCACTCGGTAAATCTAACGTGGCAATCGCGTTAGGCTTGCGCGGGTGCTGAATACCAACGCGCCAAGCTTTGTCGCCATGTTTGCCCAGTGCAATAATATTGCCACCAATATTAATAAGCGCATTTTTAATGCCTTGCTTGCGTAAAAAAACCACAGCAGCATCTAGCGCATAGCCTTTCGCATAGCCGCCTAAATCAAGTTGTACTGCAGAATTTTGACTGTAAATTTTGCCATCTTCAATCACAATATCTGTCATATGTGGGTTGGCTTTAACCAAGCTATTTAGTTTTTCTTTGTCTATTTTAATCGGTTTAAATTCATCATGATGAAATCCCCACGCCCTGATGAGGCCGCCAATACTGGGGTTGAAGCTGCCGTCTGATTTTAAAGAATATGCTGTGGCGTGCTTAATGATAGCGGCAAGATCTGGCTTTATATGTACAGGGGTTTTTCCCTTTGCAAAAGCGCGATTTAAGGTGCTGATTTCGCTAGGTCGCCAAGCATGTAAGCGATTATGCAAGCTTTGAAAATCGCGCATCAAATGGCTAGATAGTTCATGCGCATAAGCCTCAGATTCGCCATAAATAGTGATATCTACCAATGTGCCAAATACATAGCTCTGGCTATTGTAAAGTGGCTCTGGCTTGCTACAGCTGGCGAGGATGAAACTTAAAAATAATAAAAGCAGTAGACGCATAACCGCTACTATAGCTTTAGTTTTGAGTTGCTTCCAGCGCTTGTATAAAAACTTCTGCGGGTTTGCACGGCAAGTTTGAATTTTGGGTTTGGGCAGCAATTTCCACCATACCAGTGGGGCTGGTCACATTAATCTCAGTTAAATAATCACCAATCACATCTAAGCCGACCAAAAATAGGCCTTCTTGTTTTAATGTTTTGCCAATGGTGGTGGCAATTTCACAATCGCGAGGCGTGAGTTTTTGTGCAACACCAGTGCCGCCAGCAGCTAAGTTGCCGCGCGTTTCACCCGCTTTGGGAATGCGCGCAAGCGAGTAGGGAAGTGGCTCACCATTAACAACAATAATGCGTTTATCGCCTTGCAAAATTTGCGGCAAATAACGTTGCGCCATAATGGTTTGTTTACCGAATTTTGTAGCTGTTTCTAAAATTACCCCTACATTAGAGTCGTTTTCGGTGATTCGAAAAATGCCACTACCGCCCATACCATCTAACGGTTTAACCACAATATCTTTATGTAACGCTAAAAAATCACGCAGTAAATCATCGTTACTTGTAACTAAAAATTCTGGGCAAAACTGTGGAAATTTAGCGACCGATAATTTTTCGTTCCAACTGCGCACAGCAACAGGATTATTAATGACGCGCGCACCTTGATTGGCAGCCAGCTCTAATAAATATGTGCTGTATAAATACTCGTTATCAAATGGTGGATCTTTGCGCATTAAAATTGCATTAAAGTTTTTTGGCAAATCTTCTTCAGTTTCGTCTAACGTATACCAGATTTCTTTGTTGCTAAAATTAAACCTGGCTGCATTAATTTTAACTACGTCGTTGCGTAAAAATATATCATGCTGCTGGCATACATAAAGTTGGTGGCCACGCACCGCCGCCTCGCGCATGATGGCTATGCTAGTGTCTTTATAGGTTTTTAAGCCAGCAAGTGGGTCTAAAATAAAAAGTAGTTTCATTATGTTTTAACTCACACTTTATTTGGCATGGCAGCAAGCCGCATGGCCATTGATTTAGAATATGGTGGCTCGCAGGGCATCTATTTTACAGCTGTGTTACAAATATTTAGTGATTTAATGGATCTAGTTCTTGTAACTCAATTGCCGCAGCCACTAAAGCCAAGCGTGCCACTACGCCGTAGGCGTAAAAACGGTTAGGCGCACTATTTGGTTCGCCAGCGCAATCAGGCAGGCCACATGGTGTATCAAAAGCCAGTGGCACAAAGTGCGAGCCTGGTGCATTCAAGTTTTCATCCACTGCGCGGCCAGTATGCACACGGTAAAAACCGCCAATCACAAAGTGATCCATCATATATACAACTGGTTCGGCCACCGCATCGTTAATGCTTTCAAACGTATAAACGCCTTCTTGAATAATCACTTCCGATACTTGTTGGCCTTCTTTTATGACAGACATTTTATTGCGCGCTTTGCGATTTAGGTCGCGCACATCTTCAGGTGACTTCACTGTCATAATACCCATACCATAGGTGCCTGCATCGGCCTTTACAATCACAAACGGTTCTTGCGCAATATCATACTCAGCATATTTCAGTTTAATTTTGTTTAGCAAAACTTCAACCTTAGCGGCCAAACAATCTTCACCAGTACGTGCATGAAAATCTATTTCGCCACAGGTTTCAAAATACGGGTTTAATAACCAAGGGTCAATTTCTAAAAGCTTGGAAAATTCGTCAACTACGCGATTATAAGCATTAAAATGCTGCGATTTTCGCCTAACGTGCCAGCCTGCATGCAGTGGAGGAATTAAGTCTTGCTCTAAATTTTTAAGAATATCTGGCACGCCGCCCGATAAGTCGTTATTCAATAACACCGCACAGCTATCAAAGGCTTTATAAGCGACACCGTTGACATTACATGCTTTTAAGCTGATGCGATTTTTTTCGCGCGTGACTGGCTCAAGCAATAACTTTTGACCATCATGCGTTTCAAAAACAGTAGGCTCAGTGATTTCGGGGTTAATACTACCCACACGCACATCTAAACCAGCCGCTTTCATAATATTAACCAGCTCAACCACGTTGCGTAAATAGTAGGTATTACGCGTATGATTTTCTGGAATAATCATCAAGCGGTGCGCTTCTGGACATATTTTCTCTACCGCTATTTGTGCCGCTTGCACGCATAAGCTTAAAAAAGCAGGATTCAGATTATTAAAACCACCAGGAAATAAGTTGGTGTCGACAGGCGCTAATTTGAATCCAGAATTACGTAAATCGACACTGGCATAAAATGGCGCAGCAACTTCTAGCCATTGACTACGGAACCAATGCTCAATTTTTGGCATATCTGCCAACATGCGCTTTTCTAAGTTAAGTAGTGGGCCACTAAGGGCAGTAGTTAAATGTGGAACCATCTTGTTATCCTTAAAAATACATATTTCGTTGAAACACTGCGTTACTCAACCTAAAAATTATCCTTACATATACACAACATATGTGGCATCTAATTTTTAGGGTCGCGTCTTGTTTTTCTTAGAAATATGCATTTTTAGTGTTAATTTATATAGTATTTCTAGTTTAGGCAACATGTTGGGCCTGAAGGTCGGCGTGATAACTACTTCTTACCATGGGGCCACTAGCAGCATTATTAAAGCCGAGTGCATCGGCTTTTTGCTTTAAATCGTTAAAAACTGCAGGTTCTACATAGCGCATGACTGGCAGATGATGAACGCTAGGTTGCAGGTATTGGCCAAGTGTCAGCATGCTGACATGATGCGTGCGCAAATCTTGCATCACTTGTAAAATTTCGTCATCCGTTTCGCCAAGCCCAAGCATGAGGCCGGATTTGGTGGGAATATGCGGATACATTTCCCCAAACACTTTGAGCAAATTAAGCGAGTTTTGATAATCCGAACCTGGCCGTGCTTGCTTGTATAAACGCGGCACGGTTTCTAGATTATGATTCATCACGTCTGGCGGTGCATTTTTCAAAATATGCATAGCGACCTCTAAACGCCCACGAAAATCAGGCACTAAAATTTCAATTTTAATTGCTGGTGAGGCTTTACGAACAGCTTGAATGCAATCAACAAAATGTTGTGCGCCACCGTCTTTTAAATCATCACGATCTACCGAAGTAATCACCACATATTTAAGTTGCATTTGCGCGATAGTACGCGCCAAATTGGCTGGCTCATTGACATCTGGCGGTAATGGCTTACCATGCGCTACATCGCAAAATGGGCAGCGGCGCGTGCAAATGTCGCCAAGTATCATAAAGGTCGCTGTACCACCACTAAAGCATTCGCCAATATTGGGGCAGCTTGCTTCTTCGCAAACGGTATGCAAATTATTTTCGCGCAACACACGCTTAATTTCTTGAAAGCGCGCACTATCTGGCACTTTCATGCGTATCCACTCGGGCTTGCGCAACATGGGTTGCGGAATGATTTTGATGGGAATGCGCGATGTTTTTTCGGCATCAATTTGCTTGATGCCTGCCATCTTTTTAGCGGTAATTGAATTGCTAGCTATTAATTTACTTAAATCGTTCATTATTTAAAATTTTCTATTAACTTTTGTAGCAGCAATTCGCCCATTTCGGCGGGTGTTTTTTTGATGCCACAATCCTTTGTTTGGGTGACTTGCAGCCCCACATAACCGCACGGATCAATCGCTTCAAATGGCGATAAATCCATATCGACATTTAAACTTAAGCCATGATAACAGCAATTATTTTTTAGGCGCAAACCTAGCGAGGCGATTTTTCTATCGTCAACATAAACGCCAGGCGCATCTTTTTTAGCAAAGGCTTCGATATGGTATGCTCCAAGAAGCGCTATAACACTGGCTTCCAGGACATCGACTAATTGTCGTATATTTAAGTTGCGACGTTTTAAATCAGCTAATATATAAATGACTACTTGACCTGGGCCGTGATAGGTAATTTTTCCACCACGATCGACCAAAACAACAGGGATATGATTGTTGGGTAAACGTACATTTTTACGATTTAACCCCAGCGTATAAACAGATGAATGCTCTGTAAGCCATATTTCATCAGGCGTTTCGGCAGTACGGTTTGCGGTAAATGCTTGCATGGCCGCCAGCGTGCTTGCATAGTCGGTTAAGCCTAACTGGGTGGTGATTACTTGCATTAATGCGCTGGTAAAAATTAAAGTGTGACTTTTACCATGGGGTGCGAAGTCAATGCGCGGTAAATGTTATCTAGCTGCGGCTTAGATTCGACAGATACAGTGCAAGTGAGACTGATGTATTTGCCACCAGAACTGCCGCGCATTTCAATTTTGCTGGCATCAAATGTTGGTAGTTGTTTTTGAATAGTTTTGATGATTTCATCAGTAAAGTTTACATGTGTTTCACCCATCACTTTAATGGGAAAATCACAGGGAAATTCAATCAGCGTTTCTTGCGATTCTGGCAACTTATCACTAGCTATTTTTTTATCTGCAGCCATCGTTACTGCATGAGCAATCTAATGCTATCTAAAACCCTGCCAAAAAATCCAGCCACCGCAACCGAGTTGCTGGCTACTAAATTTTGTGTGCTAATCACTTTGCCATCTAAACTAAACGTGATTTTACCAATGATTTGACCGGCTTTTATTGGCGCAATCAGTGGCTGTTGGCTGGTCATATTGGCTTTTACCCGCCCGTAGTCGCCTTTAGGCAAGGTTAAGTAAAGGTCATTATTCAGTGAAGCGGCTAGCGTTTTATCTTGGCCTTTGTAAACGCGCAGCGTGTTAATTGTTTGTGCTTGCTTGTACACTAAAGTGGATTCGTAAAATTGAAAGCCGTAGTTGAGTAATTTTTGACTTTCAGAAGCGCGCATGGCTTCGCTTACGGCACCTAAAATCACCGAAACCAAACGTGTATCGCCACGTTTAGATGAGGCAATAAGACAATAGCCTGCTGAATCAGTATGGCCAGTTTTCATGCCGTCCACGTTGGCATCTAGCCATAACAAACGGTTGCGATTTGGTTGCGTAATTTTATTGTAGGTATATTCTTTAACCGAATACAGTCGGCGATATTCCAGCGGAAAATCGCGAATTAACGCATTGGCTAGCAAGGCTAAATCGCTAGCAGTGGTGTAATGGTTTTTATCTGGCAAGCCAGTGGCATTGGTAAAATTGGTATTTTTTAAACCTAATTTTTTGGCTTGCTTATTCATCATGCTGGCGAAAGGCTCTTCTGCACCGGCTACTCCTTCGGCCAGCGTGATAGACGCGTCATTACCCGATTGCACAATCATGCCATGCAGAAGCTCATCCACTGTGACCGGTTTATTAGGCTCGATGAACATTTTAGAGCCTTCAATCTTCCAAGCTTTTTCACTCACTGGCAA
>JANNWI010000105.1:0-2142 GCA_031414715.1 Methylophilaceae bacterium
ACACCGTATACACCATAATCAATACCAATTTTGCCATCTGCATCAGTAATAACCTTGTTGTACGGATTGCCCATGGTAACTAATACTTGTTGTGCATCGGCATCCACATCTTTATAAGCCAAGCCATAAGTAGCAATGCGCTTAGTTTCCGCCATTTGCATCAACAACGGGTGTTCATCGCGGCAAGCCGCGCACCAAGACGCCCACACATTAAGTAGCCAAACTTGGCCTCTTAAATCTGCGCTATTAAATTTTTTGCCAGATTCACCTAAAATCGGTGCGATAAACACAGGTGCTGGCTTGCCAACCAATGGTGATGGCACTTCGCGCGGATTTAAAAATAAGCCTTTAAATAAAAAGCCAGCAGCCACTAAAAATAAAGCCAGTGGAATTAAAAATTTAAGCGTTCTATTCATCTATTTAAACGAAACCTAAAAAGCTTCTTGCGTGGCTATATTGCTTTTAATTCGATAACGCCTATCTAATAAAGCTAGCAGCCCGCCCAGCGCCATAATGATGCAGCCACCCCATATCCATTGTACAAAAGGCTTAATGTAAATACGTACGCTCCAAGCACCTTTTTCTAGCGGTTCACCTAGCGACACATACAAATCTTTAAATACGCCAGGCTCAATATCTGCCTCTGTCATAGTGGCGCCTTGCACTGGATAAAAACGTTTTTCTGGGTGTAACACAGCGATACTTTTCGCATTATCGCTAACAATAAACGTACCTTGCGATGACGTATAGTTTGGCCCTTGAATTTTTTGTGCGCCCTTAAACGTGAATGCCAAATCCCCAATTTTTGCCACATCGTTCACTTCCATGCGCAAATCTTGCTCGGTCTCGTAACCTTTAACTAAGGTAACCCCTAACACAAATACGCCCACACCCAAGTGCGCCAGTAACATGCCGTAAAAAGCCAGTGGAATCGCTTTTAAGTTTCCCACCAAACTAGCGCCTGCAATTTGTTTAGATCTAATTCTATTTTGTAGCAAAATTAAAGTAGTGCTAACAATCCAAACGCCCATAAATACACCAACTGCGGCCATCAAAGAAATTTTACCCATGACGCTTGGCACTAGTAGCGCAGAAACCACGCTGATAATGGCTGCTAATTTTAAGCGGCTACCAATTTCTGGAATGCTGGCTTTTTTCCATTTAGCCAACGGCCCTAAACCCATTAAAAATAAGCCTGGCGCCATAATTGCTGCAAATACTGCATCAAAATAGGGCGGGCCAACTGAAATTTTACCGCCGCCAAGCGCGTCAATTAACAAGGGGTACATGGTGCCCAACAACACAGAGCTTGCTGCTGCCGCTAACACGACATTATTGGCCAGCAAAAATGATTCGCGCGAAACCACACCAAACTTTTCGCCCAAGCCTACATTAGGCGCTCGTAAGGCAAATAACAATAATGCACCGCCAATAACAATTACTAAATAAAGCAATATGAATAAGCCTCGACTAGGGTCAGTAGCAAACGCGTGCACAGACGTAAGCACACCAGAGCGCACTAAAAATGTACCCAGTAAGCTCAGTGAAAACGCGCAGATTGATAGCAATACCGTCCATACTTTAAACGCACCGCGTTTTTCGGTGACAGCCAGCGAGTGCATGAGCGCTGTGCCAACCAGCCATGGCATAAATGACGCATTTTCTACTGCATCCCAAAACCACCAGCCACCCCAACCTAACTCGTAATAAGCCCATTTACTGCCAAAAGCGATACCCAGAGTCAGAAAAATCCATGCAGCGGTGGTCCAAGGGCGCGTCCAACGCGCCCATGCATTATCTAAGCTACCATCTAATAATGCCGCAATGGCAAACGCAAATGCAACAGAGAAGCCAACATAGCCCATGTACAACACTGGTGGGTGAAATACCATGCCAGGGTCTTGCAGAAGTGGGTTTAAATCGCGGCCATCTAATGCAGCAGGTATAAGCCTATCGAACGGGTTAGAGGTGAACAAAATAAATGCTAAAAAGCCTACGCTGACTAAGCCCATCACCGCGATAAGCCTTGTTTTAAAGCTATTAGGTAAGTTATTTGCAAACAGGGTTACTGCAATTGTCCATAGTGATAAAATGGCTACCCACAGCAACATTGATCCCTCATGCCCACCCCAAACTGCTGCT
>JANNWI010000106.1:0-4092 GCA_031414715.1 Methylophilaceae bacterium
CTGGCTATTCACTTATCTATCGGTATGGCGTATGGGTTTAGCGTGTTTTGGAAGCCACTTGGCAATGCGCTAATGGGCGTAGATGGCAAGCCCTTAGCAGCCTGTGCAGCGGGCGCGGCTACCTTTGGCGATAAATTAGCAGGTACTGCGCGCGCCTTAACCGCCACCGATTGCAATTGGACCCAGTTTGATTTGGGCTGGATGTATACGCTATTTTTTGTGTTACTAGGTTGTTCAGCCGCATTATGGGGTGGCTGGTTAGAGCGTGAAGGCCCGCGCAAAGCTGGCTTGGTATCGATGTTGTGTTGGTGTGGTGGGCTACTTATTTCTGCGTATGGCGTGTATGCGCACCAACTGTGGCTGATGTGGCTGGGCAGCGGCGTGCTTGGCGGCATAGGACTGGGCTTGGGTTACATATCGCCAGTTTCCACATTGATTAAGTGGTTTCCAGATAAGCGCGGCATGGCGACTGGCATGGCGATTATGGGTTTTGGCGGCGGCGCTATGATAGGCTCACCATTAGCGACCAAGCTAATGAGCTACTTTGCCACGCCTGGCAATGTTGGTGTTTGGCAAACATTTGTGGTGTTGGCAGTGATTTATGCTGTGTTTATGCTTTGCGGTGCGTTGGGTTATCGTGTGCCGCCAGTAGGGTGGAAGCCCGCTAATTGGACGCCGCCAACAGCAGCAAAAAATACCATGATTGCAACTCGTCATGTACATTTAAAAAACGCACACAAAACACCCCAGTTTTGGTTATTGTGGATTGTATTGTGCATGAATGTATCTGCAGGCATTGGCATTATTGGTGCGGCAGCACCCATGTTGCAAGAAACTTTTGGTGGCGCCTTAATTGGCCAACCAGAAGTTGGCTTCGCCGAGATTAAAAAAGATGAAGTGATGACAGCCGCTGCAGCCGCAGTTGGCGCTGGTTTTGTCGGCTTGATTTCATTATTTAATATTTTTGGGCGTATTGGTTGGGCAAGTTCGTCTGACAAGCTTGGACGCAAACGCACTTATTTTATTTTCTTTGTACTCGGTGCGATTTTATATTGCACAGCTACATATATGGCAGGCATGAAATCGCTTGCCTTATTCGTCGCTAGTTTTTGCGTCATTGCATCGATGTACGGCGGTGGTTTTGCCACCATTCCAGCCTATTTGGCTGATATGTTTGGTACTCAATTTGTAGGTGCTATTCATGGACGCTTGCTTACGGCTTGGTCTACAGCAGGTATTTTAGGTCCAGTTGTGGTGAACTACATGCACGATACACGGCTAGAAGCTGGAGTGCCATTTGATCAAGTCTATGCACCTATTTTTGTAGTGTTAGCGGGATTAATGGTGGTGGGTTTTATTGCCAATATTTTGGTAAAACCAGTGGCAGAAAAATATTTTATGACGGATGCAGAGTTAGCAGAAGTGCAAAAAATTGGCCATGAGAAGTCACTACAAGCGGCTACGATAGTTACTGAAAGCGCACCGCAACATGGTATGTTGGTTAAACTAGCTTGGTTGGCTGTGCTTATACCTATTACTTATGGCGTGTGGAGTACTGTGCAAAAGGCTTGGGCTTTATTTAGTTGAGACTTTTTCTAAAAGCTACTTTTTACAGATACTTTATTATAGTTAATAGGGATTGACAATTTATGTCAGTGTTAATCAGGTAAAATAGTGCTTTTTAGCACTTTATTAAGAAAGCATTGAATAAAATCGTGAACAAAATAGATATTAATTTGAACGGTGCTGGTAAAAAAATTGGCATTGTACAATCGCGTTTTAATAGCGATATTTGCGATGGCTTATTAACAGCCTGCTACGCAGAATTGCTTAAATTAGGCGTAAAAGCACATGATATTCGCATTGCTACCGTGCCTGGCGCATTGGAAACCCCACTTATTTTGCAGCATATGGCTCTCAGTGAAAAATACGATGCCTTGATTGCTTTGGGGGCAATAGTTCGTGGTGAAACTTATCACTTTGAAGTAGTGGCTAACGAGTCTGCACGCGGCATTTCAGAGGTTCAGTTGAATACAGGAGTGCCTGTGGCTAATGCGGTGCTGACGACTGAGGATGACGAACAGGCACTAGCACGTATGCTGGTAAAAGGCAGTGAGGCAGCTCAAGTAGCGATTGAAATGGCTAACTTGGTACGCGCGCTATGATTACCACAGGATCCAGCAAGGGGGAAGATGCAAAAAATGATGTAAACACCTTAAAAAAACCTAAGGGTAGTCGAAATAGGCGTAAATCACGTGAGCTAGTGCTTAAGGCGGTCTATCGTGGCATGATTAATGCTGCAGATTTGAAACTGATTGTTGCCGACGCTAAAGAAGACCCCGAGTATATTAAAGTGGACGAAGCTTATTTTAAGGCTTTGCTTGAAGGCGTAACAGAAAAAATGAGCGAACTAGATAGTCAAATTTCAGTTTTTATTGATAGAAAAATTGAAGAGCTGAGTCCAGTAGAGTACGCAATTTTGCGTATCTCCTCATATGAGCTGATGTTTGATATGAGTATTCCTTATCGGGTAGCGATTAATGAAGGTGTAGAGTTGGCTAAGCTGTACGGTGGAGTCGATGGCCATAAGTATATTAATGGCGTATTGGATAAAGTAGCTGCAAGTGTGAGGCCGCAAGAGTTTAATAAAAGAGTCTAGCGCGCTAATGTTAAAAATATCAGTTGGCGATAATGAATGTAAGTAATGCCATTAAAGTAGCGCGCATTAGTCATGTGGGTATGCTGCGCGAGCATAATGAAGATGCTGTTGCCAGCGACATGTCAATCGGCTTAGTGTTGCTTGCAGATGGCATGGGTGGTTATAAGGCGGGCGAAGTGGCAAGTGAAATTGCCGTGCTATTGATTGCATCAGAAATGACGGAAGCGATGCAAAGCACATCGCGCCTATTTAGAACTGAGCCTGACTTGCTGCCAGCATCGAATATGTTGATTAACGCGGTAGAAAAAACCAACACTGCAATTTACCAAATCGCGCAGCTGCAACCAGAATGCGCTGGCATGGGTACCACTTTAGTCGCTGGAGTATTTGTTGATAATAAATTGGTGCTAGGGCATATTGGCGATTCGCGCATGTACAGATTACGTGCAAAATTGTTTGAGCAGCTCACTGAAGACCACTCTCTGGTGCAAGAGCAGATTAATGCTGGCTTAATTACAACAGCACAAGCAAAAGTGGCAAGAAATAAAAATTTAGTTACGCGCGCATTGGGCATAGACCCAATGGTTGAGCTAGAATTGCAAGAGCATGCGGTAGAGGTTGGCGATAAATACTTACTATGCTCAGATGGCTTATCTGATTTATTGAGTGATAGTGAAATTACACAAATTTTGCTAGAGCAAGCAGATGATATAGAGACCGCAGCTGATAAGTTGGTAGAAAAGGCCAATGAACATGGTGGTTTAGATAATATTTCAATCGTGATAACAACAATAGAAAAGTCATTTAAAGCTGAAAAGAGTTGGGTAAAAAATCTGATTAAAAGTAAATAATAACCATCAGAAAATACTTTTAATGTTCAATAATGAATTAAGGTAGATTATGGCAAAGTTACAATTCTCTTTAGATGGCAACTCATTAGGTGAGTTTGAGTTAAACAAAGAACGTATGACCATTGGGCGTCGCCCCGTCAATGATATTCATATTGATAATTTAGCTGTAAGCGGTGAACACGCAGCAATTACTACTATCGGTAATGATTCATTTTTAGAAGACATGAATAGCACCAACGGTACCTTAGTTAACAATAAGTCCGTTAAAAAGCATGTGCTGCAACATAATGACGTCATTGAGTTTGGCAAATATCAACTAATCTACATCAATGCGGCTCAATCTAAATTACCTGTCAACCATGCGGGTTTTGAAAACACGGTGGTGATGCGGCCGACTAAGCTAAACGTGGTGTTGGATGAGGTACTTAAGGAAAAAGACGAAAAGACACAAGAATCCACTGTGGATACAGTTAAACCACCAGTTGCGAATGCCGCATTAGAAAAGCTAGAGCCTATTAGTGCTAAAGGCATCTCTACAGGAAACGTCGCTCAGGTAGCGCGCTTGCAAATGCTCAATGGCAG
>JANNWI010000107.1:0-2125 GCA_031414715.1 Methylophilaceae bacterium
CCATAGCGTTCGGCCATCAGAGTGGTGATGCGGGCAGATTCTATGCGGTAGCCTGCGTGGCTGAAGCAATGGCAAGATAAAAAGCTTTATGAGCGTATTCGTAAGGCTCGCGCGGGTAAGCCAAAATTCATTCTGCATGACGGCCCGCCGTACGCCAACGGCGATATTCATATTGGTCACGCGGTCAATAAAATCTTAAAAGACATCATTATTAAATCCAAAACGCTTTCTGGGTATGATGCGCCTTATGTGCCAGGTTGGGATTGCCATGGCTTGCCGATTGAATTAGTAGTAGAAAAAAATCACGGCAAAAATATCGACCCTGCTAAATTTCGTGAGCTGTGCCGCGCTTACGCCGCCGAGCAAGTAGAAAAGCAAAAGAAAGACTTTATTCGTCTGGGCGTGTTGGGCGATTGGGATAATCCTTACCTGACCATGGATTTTAAAACCGAAGCCGACATCATGCGCGCTTTGGGCGAGATTCAACAAAATGGCTATTTGTACCAAGGCAGCAAACCCGTGCATTGGTGCGTAGATTGCGGCAGCGCCTTGGCTGAGGCTGAGGTGGAATACGAAGATGTGAATTCGCCCGCGATTGATGTGGGTTTTGCAATTTGTGACAGAGATAAGTTGAAATCTGCATTTGCACTGGGGCAATCGGAACTTCCAAACAAAAGAATGTATGTTGCTATTTGGACAACCACGCCATGGACATTACCAGCTAATCAGGCGGTATCAGTACATCCTGATATTTCCTATGGTTTATATGATGCTGGTGATTTTCTAATTGTTCTTGCGGAGGAATTGGCAAGCCAGTGTCTTGCCAGGTATGAAAAAACTGGTACATCAATTGGTATCGTATGCAAAGGCAGCGACTTGGCTGGTATGAAATTACAGCACCCATTTGATGATAGAGAAGTACCCATTATTTGTGGTGACCACGTGACCACTGAAGCAGGTACTGGCTTGGTGCACACCGCTGCCGCGCACGGTAACGATGACTGGCTAGTGATGAAAGCGAATTTCCCCAATGAAAAACCACGTATTTTAATGGGTGGGGATGGCAAATTTTTTAATAGTGACTTGGTTGAGTTTGAGCCAATACGCGGCTTAAGTCGTCAAGAAGCGAACAAGGTAATTTTGGCTAAGATGCAGGAAAATGGTACTTTATTAGCCAGCGCACGCTTAAATCATAGTTTCCCACATTGCTGGCGCCATAAAACGCCGCTGATGCAATTAGCCACACACCAATGGTTTATTGGTATGAATGCACAAGATGCTAATGGTACAAGCTTGCGCGAGCATGCTAATCAAGCAGTTGATGCAACCGAGTTTTTCCCTGCTTGGGGTCGTGCGCGTTTAGAAGCGATGATTAAAAATCGTCCTGATTGGTGCGTGTCCCGTCAACGCAATTGGGGTGTGCCGATGCCATTTTTTGTGCATAAAGAAACGGGTGAGCCGCACCCGCAAACCGCCGAATTACTAGAAGCAGCCGCCTTGTTGGTGGAACAAAAAGGTGTTGAAGCTTGGTTTAGCTTAGATGAAGCTGCCTTTCTGCAAGCCAACACCAGTGCGGCTTCTGGCGGCATCAATAAAGATTATAAAAAGGTCACTTATACTTTAGACGTTTGGTTTGACTCTGGCGCAACGCATGCAGCAGTATTAAAACGCCGGCCAGAATTACAATTTCCTGCTGATTTGTATTTAGAAGGTTCCGACCAGCACCGTGGTTGGTTTCAATCGAGTTTGCTGACAGGTTGCGCCATTGATGGCAGAGCGCCTTATAACGCCCTTTTAACCCATGGCTTTGTAGTGGATGGCAGTGGCCACAAAATGAGTAAATCTAAGGGCAATGTGGTTGCACCGCAAAAGGTGATGGATACTTACGGCGCAGATATTTTGCGCTTGTGGGCGGCCAGCACCGATTATTCTGGTGAGCTGACGATTAGCGACGAGATTTTAAAACGCGTGGCTGATAGTTACAGAAAAATTCGCAATACCTGCAAATTCTTACTGGCGAATATTGCGGATTTTGATGCGAGTAAAGATTTACTGCCAGTTGAGCAATGGCTGGAAATCGATCGTTATGCGCTGCACTTAACACAGAAATTGCAAACTGAAGTGC
>JANNWI010000108.1:0-7523 GCA_031414715.1 Methylophilaceae bacterium
CAGAACGTTGGCTTTATCGACTGAGCACAGCTTACCTTTTTGACCGTTTTTACGGCGCTTCATGGCAATATCAAACGCGACGTGTGCGATGCGGCGCACTTCAGATTCCTTGTACACCATAGTATTAAAACCTTCACGCTCGCCATCTGCATTCACGCGCATACCGCGTGGCTGGCCAAA
This sequence comes from Methylophilaceae bacterium, assembly GCA_031414715.1. GTDB lineage: Bacteria > Pseudomonadota > Gammaproteobacteria > Burkholderiales > Methylophilaceae > Methylotenera_A. The sequence goes on from JANNWI010000108.1 coordinate 181, forward strand.
ATAAATATCACCAGTGAGTTCACGCACAATCATGATATCTAACCCTGCCACCACTTCTGGCTTGAGTGTAGATGCATTGGCAAGCTCAGGGTAAAGCACCGCAGGACGCAAATTAGCAAACAAGCCTAAATCTTTACGAATCGCCAATAATCCACGCTCTGGGCGCAATGGGCGATCTAAGTTATCGTATTTCGGACCGCCCACAGCACCTAATAAAACCGCATCCGCATCGCGACAAATTTTCTGCGTAAATTCTGGATAAGGATGTCCGTATTGGTCATACGCTTGGCCACCTAATGGTGCGTGTGTAAATTCCATTGGCATACCTTCTGCTTTTAACACATCCAATACACGCAAGGCTTGTGCGATAATTTCTGGGCCAATGCCATCACCAGCCAATACTGCGATTTTCATTCAATTTCCTTAATTTAATATTTTAATTCAATGTCTTATGTAAATAGCCAAGGCTGTGTTATTTTGTGCTTTCCTTCAAATGCTTTAATCGCATCTGCATGCATCAAGGTTAAACCAATTTCATCTAAGCCATTGAGCAGATTATGTTTAGACGTTGCGTTAATCTCAAAACTAAAAGTCTCGCCCGATGGCAAAGTCACTGTTTGCGATGGCAAATCAACACTTAAGCGATAACCAACTGTTTCTTCGCATTCTTTAAAGAGCTTATCCACCATCGCATGACTAGCAACAATCGGTAACATGCCATTTTTGTAGCAATTATTGAAGAAAATATCGGCGTAGCTAGGCGCAATGATTACGCGAAAACCATAATCTTCAATCGCCCAAGGCGCATGCTCACGGCTGCTGCCACAACCAAAATTTTCGCGTGCTAGCATAATTTGCGCACCTTTGTAGCGCGATTGATTCAGTACAAACTCTTCGTTAAGCGGCCTATTGCTGCAATCCATGCCTGGCTCGCCGTGGTCTTTATAGCGCCACTCGTCGAACAAATACGGGCCAAAGCCAGAACGCTTGATGCTCTTTAAAAACTGTTTTGGAATAATCGCGTCAGTGTCAATATTGGCGCGGTCTATCGGCGCAGCTAGGCCGTTCAATTGGGTAAATACTTTCATATTTTACTTAATCCTTATTTTTCTCAGCCTTAAATTGCGCGAACATCAACAAAGTGACCAGCAATCGCCGCCGCCACTGCCATGGCTGGGCTGACCAAATGCGTACGCCCACCTTGACCTTGGCGACCTTCAAAATTTCGGTTACTTGTAGATGCACAACGCTCGCCAGGGCTAAGTCTGTCGGCGTTCATCGCTAAACACATACTGCAACCTGGTTCGCGCCACTCAAAACCTGCGTCTAAAAATATTTTATCTAAACCTTCTTCTTCTGCTTGGCGTTTCACCATGCCAGAGCCTGGCACCACCATTGCTAATTGAATGGATTGAGCTACTTTTTTGCCTTTTGCCACAACCGCAGCTGCACGTAAATCTTCAATGCGACTATTGGTGCATGAACCGATAAATATTTTATCTAATTTAATCTCTTCAATCGGTGTATTAGCAGTTAACCCCATGTATTTCAACGCATTTTCAATGCTGGTTCGTTTGGTTGCATCTGTTTCTTTGGTTGGGTCTGGCACGCGTCCGCCAATTGGCAACACTTGCTCAGGTGACGTACCCCATGTGACTTGTGGTGCAATATCTGCGCCGTCTAACTCAACAACGCTGTCAAACTTTGCATCAACATCGGTGGCAAGCGTGTGCCAATAAGCCACAGCTTTATCCCAATTATTGGCTTTGGGTGCGTATTGGCGGCCTTTTAGGTATTCAGCTGTTTTGTTATCAGGCGCGATAATACCAGCGCGCGCACCAGCTTCAATGGCCATATTACAAATCGTCATGCGGCCTTCCATCGAAAGCGCGCGAATCACTTCGCCGCCAAATTCAATGGCAAAACCATTACCGCCAGCCGTACCAATTTTACCGATAATCGCTAAAGCCACGTCCTTTGCGGTGATACCTTTGCCTAGCTCGCCATCTACACGCACCAACATGCGCTTTGATTTTTTGGCGATTAACGTTTGCGTCGCCAATACGTGCTCTACTTCTGATGTGCCAATACCATGCGCCAAGGCACCAAATGCGCCGTGTGTACTGGTGTGTGAGTCGCCGCACACTACCGTCATACCTGGCAGCGTGGTGCCTTGTTCTGGCCCAATCACGTGAATAATGCCTTGATTAGCGTGCTTAAACGGAAAGTAAACCAGCGCACCAGTTTCCTTAATATTGCTATCTAGCGTTTCCACTTGCAAACGCGAAATCGGGTCTTCAATGCCTTTTGCCCAATCTTTCGTAGGCGTGTTGTGATCAGGGTTTGCCACAATAGTGTCACTGCGCCAAGGTTTGCGGCCAGCAAGGCGCAAGCCTTCAAACGCTTGCGGGCTGGTCACTTCATGCACTAAATGTCTATCGATATAAATTAAGCAAGTGCCATCTGTATCTTCATGCACCACATGCAAATCCCACAATTTATCGTAAAGAGTCTTTGCTGTAAGATTGTTTCCTGCCATGGTCTTTCCTTTATAAAAACTTTGTTTTAGCCTATTAAAATAGCTATGCCGCAGCCTTGCGATTTGTCAATTGTGAGTCTTGCAAAAGCTTATATTCAATCGCGTCGCAAAGCGCGCGCCAAGAGGCATCAATAATATCAGTCGACACGCCAATCGTCGTCCAACTACTGTGTTGATCTGCCGACTCAATGAGCACGCGCACCTTGGCGGCTGTAGCCTGATCAGAATCGAGCACCCTCACTTTGTAATCAATTAATTTTACATCGGCAATTTGTGGGTAAAAACGCTCTAAAGCTTTGCGAATGGCTTTATCGAGCGCATTCACAGGGCCATCGCCTTCGGCCGTTACCACTTCAGTCTGATCATTAACCGTAATATTTACATTGGCAAGTGCATTATTACGACGATTGTCGGCATATTCTTGCACAGTTACTTTGTAGTTATTCAGTGCAAAAAATGGTTTAAATTGACCCAATAGCTTGTGTATGAGCAAATCGAATGACGACTCTGCACTTTCAAACTGATAACCTTCATTTTCAAGCAGTTTCAAGTGCGCTAAAATGCGCTTAGTTTCAAGCGAATCTTTGGTTAAGCTGGCATCTACCGCGTTTATTTTAGTTAACAACGCGCTCCGCCCAGCCACTTCACTCACCAAAATATGCCGCGTATTGCCCACCAACGTGGGATTAATATGCTCGTACGAAATCGGGTTTTTGCTTACCGCATCGATATGCATACCACCTTTGTGGGCAAAAGCGTCATTACCTACATAAGCTGCTTTATCGTTAAAAGCCATATTAGCCACTTCACTTACAAAGCGCGCCGTGCGGGATAAATCGGCCATATTTGCTTGTGGAATACAGCTTAAGCCTAATTTTAATTGCACATTAGGAATGATTGCACATAAATTTGCATTGCCGCATCGCTCACCAATGCCATTAATGGTACCTTGCACTTGTACCGCACCAGCTTTTACTGCTGCTACCGAATTGGCCACTGCCATTTCGCAATCGTTATGGCAATGAATGCCCACTTGTACCTTAAAACGAGCCACCACTTTTTGCGTAATGGCAAATACTTCGTCGGGAAAGCTGCCGCCGTTGGTATCACAAAGGCAAAGCACGTCAGCACCCGCATCGACAGCGGCCTGCAACGTGTTTAGAGCATAATCAGCATTAGCTTTGTAGCCATCAAAAAAATGCTCCGCATCAAAAACAACTGTTTTGCCATTGTTTTTCAAAAACCTGACACTATCGGCAATCATGCTCAAGTTTTCATCCAAAGTGGTGCGTAAAATATCGGTAACTTGGTAATCCCAACTTTTGCCAAAAATGGCTACGGCATCGGTTTTGGCTAATAGTAGCGACTGCAAATTATTATCTTCTGCAGCCAGAATATGCGGTTTGCGGGTTGCGCCAAAGGCAATAATTTTGGCATGCTTTAATTTTAAGTCGCGCACGCGTTCAAAAAATAACAAATCTTTTGGGTTAGATCCAGGATTGCCAGCTTCAATGTAGCCAATACCCAAGTCGTCTAGGCGTTGCACGATTTTAAGCTTATCTTCTACCGTAAATGAAACACCCTGCGCCTGTGCGCCATCACGTAAAGTAGAATCGTAAGCCGTGATTTTATTTATAATGGTGTGTTGTTGCATGTTCATTTTGCTTGTTTATGACATTTTCCTGTTTTTAAGATTTGCTGCAATGCGCATTCTAAGCGCGTTGAGCTTGATAAATCCGCCTGCATCTTTTTGATCATAGGCTCCCATATCATCCTCAAAAGTGGCAATACTAGAATCGAATAAAGAATCCGTTTTACTATCACGCCCTGCCACAATCACGTTGCCTTTGTATAATTTTAGCCGCACCCAGCCATTGACCGATTTTTGCGTATGGTCAATTAAAGTTTGCAAAGCCAATCTTTCTGGGCTCCACCAATAACCGTTGTAGATCATGCTGGCATAGCGTGGCATCAAATCATCTTTTAGGTGTGCCACTTCGCGGTCTAATGTAATACTTTCAATGGCGCGGTGTGCTTTCAGCATAATGGTGCCACCTGGGGTTTCGTAACAGCCGCGCGATTTCATGCCGACGTAACGGTTCTCAACCAAATCTAACCTGCCAATACCATGTTTACCACCAATTTTATTTAAATGCGCTAATAAATCGTGCGGCTTCATCGTTTCGCCATTTAAGCTCACTGGGTCACCGTTGACATATTCAATATCTAAGTACTCGGCCGCATCAGGTGCGGCTTCAGGCGAAACTGTCCAACGCCACATGCTGTCTTCTGCTTCGGCCGCTGGGTTTTCTAAATGGCGGCCTTCAAAGCTAATATGCAACAAATTGGCATCCATGCTATATGGGCTGCCGCCTTGTTTGTGCTTCATTTCCACTGGAATATTGTTTTTTTCTGCATAAGCCATTAATTTTTCGCGGCTGAGCAAATCCCATTCACGCCATGGCGCGATAATTTGAATATTCGGATTAAGCGCATAAGCGCCTAATTCAAATCGCACTTGGTCGTTGCCCTTACCAGTGGCGCCGTGCGAGATGGCATCTGCATTGGTTTCTGCAGCAATTTCAATCAGTCTTTTTGCAATGAGTGGCCGCGCGATAGATGTACCGAGCAAATACTCGCCTTCGTAAACCGTATTGGCGCGAAACATGGGAAACACGAAATCACGCACAAATTCTTCACGCAAATCATCAATATAAATCTCTTTAACACCTGCGCTGCGCGCCTTATTGCGTGCGGGTTCCAGCTCTTCGCCCTGACCTAAGTCGGCAGTAAATGTGACAACCTCACATTTGTACTCATCCTGCAACCATTTCAAAATCACAGACGTGTCTAATCCTCCAGAATAAGCCAACACCACTTTTTTAACATTTTTAATTTTCGCACTCATTACCTAAATCCCACCTAAACTTAAATTTTTCCCAATAACAAATATTCCATTAATGCTTTTTGCACATGCAAGCGATTCTCGGCTTCATCCCACACCACAGATTGCACGCCATCAATCACGTCGCTCGCCACTTCTTCGCCCCTGTGGGCTGGCAAGCAATGCATAAATAGTGCATTTTTGTTGGCAACTTTCATCATGTCTGCATCAACTTGCCAATCGGCAAAGTCGCGTTTACGCTCTTCATTTTCCGCTTCAAAGCCCATGCTGGTCCACACATCCGTGGTCACTAAATCTGCACCTTTAGCGGCTTCCATCGGGTCGGCAAATGTTTCAAAATGGCTGTTGCCGTATAAATTGGCGCGCTCTGGCTCTACTTCGTAGCCTGGTGGCGTACTCACATGCACATTAAAATCTAACAGCTCTGCAGCTTGCAACCAAGTATTGCAGACATTGTTGCTATCGCCTATCCACGCCACGGTTTTACCTTGAATGCTGCTAATATCGCCGGCGTGATGCTCAATAAACGTGTAAATATCCGCCAAAATTTGGCATGGATGATATTCATTAGTCAGGCCGTTAATCACTGGCACGCGCGAATTTGCTGCAAAGCGCTCAATAATTTCTTGCTCATAGGTGCGTATCATCACCAAGTCACTCATGCGTGAAATCACTTGCGCAGCGTCTTCCACTGGCTCACCGCGGCCAAGCTGAGAATCACGCGTGTTCAAATAAATAGCGCTACCACCAAGCTGTTGCATACCCGCCTCAAAACTTAAACGCGTACGCGTGCTAGCTTTTTCAAAAATCATCACTAAGGTACGATCTTGTAACGGCCAATATTGCTGATACGTTTTAAATTGCGATTTAATCCATTGCGCGCGCGCAAAAATATGATTCAGCTCAGCCGTGTTTAAATCGTTAAACTGTAAAAAATGTTTAATCGCCATCAATTAAGCCGCTTTTGTTAGTGGTTGCGCGTTTAAAAACTGCATAATAAGTGGCGCTAAACGGCTTACTAGCTCGCGTGCTTCTAGTTCGTTCATCACCAAAGGTGGCAGCAAACGTACTACTTTTTCCGCTGTTACGTTAATCAGCAGGCGTGCTTCAAGCGCCATTTTTACCAGTTCGCCGCATGGCCTGTCCAGTTCTACACCCACCATCAAGCCTGCATTACGAATCACTTTAACGCCTGACACATCTTTCAGCGCAGCTTTCAATTCATGGTTAATTAAATCACCCATTTTTTCGGCATTTTCGCGTAGCTTTTCATCAGCAATGACTTTTAAGGTAGTTAGGCCCGCTGTGCTGGCCAGTGGGTTTCCACCAAAGGTAGAGCCGTGCTTGCCTGGCACAAATGTATGCGCAGCTGCTCCGCGCGCCAAGCACGCGCCAATAGGCACGCCAGAGCCCAAACCTTTGGCCAAACTCATCACGTCTGGCAAAATACCTGTGTGCTGAAAAGCAAACCAAGTTCCAGTGCGGCCAATACCACTCTGCACTTCGTCTAACATCAATAGCCAGCCATTGTCATCGCATACGCTGCGTAAACCTTGCAAATAGGCCGCCATATCTGCAGGAATATGAATGCCACCCTCACCCTGCACTGGCTCTACTAATATGGCAACCACATTATTTTTGCGGCTGGCAATGGCTTTTACTGCGTCTAAATCATCATACGGCACACGTACAAAACCGCTTACCAGCGGCTCAAAACCAGCTTGCGCTTTTCTATTACCAGTTGCTGAAAGCGTAGCCATAGTGCGGCCATGAAAGCTGCGCTCCATCACAATAATTTCTGGGTTTTCAATACCTTTATTGTGCGCATGTAGCCGCGCTAACTTAATGCTAGCTTCGTTGGCCTCGCAACAAGAGTTGCAAAAAAACACTTTATCCATG
>JANNWI010000109.1:0-1702 GCA_031414715.1 Methylophilaceae bacterium
GCAAAGGCAGAGCGTACATCTACTCAGGTTTTACTGTTATTTTTTGATTTAGATATATTTAAGTTGGTGAACGATACGCTAGGACACGAGGCGGGTGACCAACTGCTTATAATGGCCACTAAGCGAATTAGTGAAAAAGCACGGGCAACAGATGCTTTATGTCGATTGGGTGGTGATGAGTTTGTGATGGTGATGGAAGGTGCTTCGCCACAAGATGGCCACCGATTAGTGCGTGACATTATTACTGCTTTTTCAATACCTTTTGATATCGCACAGCAAAAAGTCTACTGCACCACCAGTATTGGTGTGAGTGTGTACCCAGATGATACTACCGATCCACAGACGCTAATGGTGTATGCCGATTTGGCCATGTATCGCGCTAAGCAAAATGGACGCAACGATTTTGAGTTTTACACCAGCAATCTGAATTTTATTGCACATCAATGGTTAGACATGGAAAACGGTATACGCCATGCTTTAGCAGACGATCAGTTTTTTGTGTTGTACCAACCGCAAGTAGAGAATACAAAAAATCAACTCACTGGCATAGAAGTGCTATTACGCTGGCGCCATCCAGAACGAGGCTTAATTCCACCACTAGAGTTTGTTAAAATTGCCGAGCAATCGGCGTTAATTAATCAGATTGGTGAATTTATTGCCGAGGCCGCATGCAAACAAATACGGGCGTGGCTAGATAAAGGTTTCAACGTGCCGCGTGTTTCTATTAATATTTCAGCGCGTCATTTGCGCTCGCAAACATTGGCAAAGACACTTATTTCGACCACTGACAAGTATGGCATTGAGCCAAGTATGATTTGCTTAGAAATTACCGAGCATGCCTTGTTAGAAGAGGGCGATATTGTAAAGAAAAATATGCGCCAAGTTAAAGAAGCAGGCTTCAGTATTTCTTTAGATGATTTTGGTATGGGACATTCCTCGCTGCTTTATCTAAAACGCTGGCAAGTTGATGAACTAAAAATTGATCGTAGCTTTGTTGATGGTTTGGTGAATAGTGCTGAGGATCGCGTGATTGTAAAAGCTATTGTGGCCTTAGGTGATGCACTGGGCTTGCAATTGATGGGAGAGGGCGTAGAAAACCAAATGCAAGCAGATATTTTGGCGGCAAGCGGTTGCAAGCATGTGCAGGGCTATTTTTATTCGCCACCAATAGATGCCAAAGAAATGGAAACTTGGCTTAAGAAAAACGGCGTAAAAAAATAAGCACAAAAAAGCCTCATTTCTGAGGCTTTTTTATTTAGTTACAATTTTATTTGTCTTATTTATTTAGCTTTATTTGCTTACTCTTAAGCCACCCAGCAATGCTGCCACTGGCGCTTTGCGATTAATAATATTTGAAGTTTTGGTGTTATCGCTACTATTTTTAGCTGGTTCATAAGGCCGATCAAACCAAGGGTCTGTAGCAGGTTTACGCGTATGCTGACGTGATTTAGATTCATATTTTTTACTTGATTCAGACGCCGAGGCAGTTTTAGCATGACTGCGACCCGCATGGCTATTGGCTTGCAGGCCAGTGCCTGCGAATCTATGCCCAGCTGCAGGCGCTTTAATATCTGCTTGTTCTTTATCAATGCTACGCTTAATCAGTTTTTCAATTTCTACCAAATATTTTTCTTCGTCTTCGCATACCAAAGAAATCGCCACACCACTTGCACCAGCACGGCCAGTACGCCCGATACGATGC
>JANNWI010000110.1:0-8691 GCA_031414715.1 Methylophilaceae bacterium
TTTGTGTGCTTTAAGCTCGGCTTGAATGGCGTCTTCTAAGCCAACTAATACAATATTGAGCTGACTATCTGCTTTAAGTGCAGCAATCGCGGCGGGAACGGTGACGTGTGGACCATGATCACCACCCATGGCGTCAATTGCGATTGTAATGTCCATTAAACTATTTCCATCATCGAATTAGATGTAAATATGGCTGAAAAGTCAACGCATAAGTTACTTTAATCTTTAACATTTCGATTGGCTAGCAGCAATTAGACGTGCAAACGCCGCGCGTGGCGCGGCGTAACTGTTAAACACATACAAAAGCTTTTATTATTCGCCTTTAGTCGCAACAACTTTGCGACCACGGTAGTAGCCACTAGGGCTGATGTGGTGACGCAAATGCGTTTCGCCTGTCGTTGGCTCTACAGCCAAAGGAGGATTGACTAAAAAGTCATGTGAACGATGCATGCCACGTTTTGAAGGTGACTTTTTATTTTGTTGAACTGCCATGATAATGCTCCAAATTTACTAAAACACTGTTACCAATTAGGTTGTTACAATAGCCACAACCAAAACTAAGCGCGCATTTTAATAGAATTGCCGACTAATGGCAATCAATAACTTAGCCAATAACTTAGCAAATTATGTTTAGTGCTATTTAATAAGGCTTTTTAGCGCTGCAAATGGGTTAGGCTTATCACCACTTTGCTTGCTGAGCTTGCTGCAATCGTGTGCATGCGTGGGTGCAATCGGCATAGCCAACAATAGCTCATCTTCTATTAACTCACCAACATCCATCTCGTGATTTGCTTCAAGCCAATCAATTTCATCATTTTCTTCAGCCTCGTTAATTTGTGTGCCACTAACCAAATAATCGAAATCTAAATTCAAATTTACGGTCATTTCATCTAAGCAGCGTTGGCAAATCACCACCAAATTAGCTTTGACAGATAAATGTAAGCTAGGCTGACTAAACTGTTGGCTAGCGCCGATTAATTGAAACGCAATCTGCGAATTGCTTTCATTTGCCAGCATTTCTGATAATCGCGTTAGCTCGGCAGTCACTAAATTATCATCGAGTTTAAGTTTGCTTTTTGCGAATTCTAAGTTATTAATAATCAAAGATTTTTGCATCATTTTTTGTAAATCCAAGGTGTTTTATAGCGGTTTTTAGTGGGAGGCATATTCCATAGAGCGCGCATGCGTGTTATAGTTTAACGGTTTGCAGTTTGTTATATACTTGTTATTTAAGGTAAAGCCGTGTTCAAAAAAATTCTAGTGGCTAATCGGGGTGAAATAGCAGTGCGTATTGTACGCGCTTGCTCTGAAATGGGCATTAAATCTGTTGCTATTTATGCCGATGCAGATCGTCATGCCCTGCACGTTAAAAAAGCTGACGAATCCTATAACTTGGGCGCAGACCCAGTGGCGGGTTACTTAAATGCACACAACATTGTCAATGTAGCTGTGGCTGCAGGTTGTGATGCGCTGCATCCTGGCTATGGATTTTTATCAGAAAATCCAGAATTAGCGGATATCTGTGCCCGTCGCGGCATTAAATTTATTGGGCCAAATGCAGCTGTCATACGCCAAATGGGCGATAAAATTGAAGCACGTAAGGCCATGACTGACGCGGGTATTCCCTGCACGCCAGGTAGCGATGGTAACTTGGCCGATTTAGACGAAGCAGTTGCCCTAGCAAGTAAAATTGGTTACCCAGTAATGTTAAAAGCCACTAATGGCGGCGGTGGGCGCGGCATTCGCCGCTGTGACAGTGAAAAAGATTTACTCACTAACTATGACCGCGTAATTAGTGAAGCTAGTAAAGCATTTGGCAAGCCGGAAGTTTTTTTAGAAAAATGCGTTGTTACACCGCGCCACATTGAAGTGCAAGTGATGGGTGATAGTCACGGTAATGTCATACACTTATTCGAGCGTGATTGCTCTATTCAGCGTCGTAATCAAAAGCTGATTGAAATTGCACCATCGCCACAACTAAGCCAAGCACAGCGCGAGTATATTGGAGGCTTGGCAGTCAAGGCAGCCAAAGCAGTCAATTATGAAAATGCAGGCACAGTAGAGTTTTTGTTAGATCAAAACAATAATTTTTACTTTATGGAAATGAATACTCGCCTGCAAGTTGAGCACACCGTGACTGAGACGATTACCGGTGTGGATATTGTGCAAGAACAAATTCGTATTGCCTATGGCCTGCCCCTACAATACAAACAAAGTGAAATCAGCTTTCGTGGCTTTGCTATGGAATATCGTATTAATGCCGAAGATCCTAAAAACGGTTTTTTACCCAGCTTTGGCAAAATTACCCGTTATTACTCGCCAGGCGGCCCAGGCGTTCGCATGGATGCTGCCATTTACTCTGGCTATGTGATTCCCCCCTACTACGACTCTATGTGTGCCAAGCTGACGGTTTGGGCGCTAGATTGGCCAAGTGTGGTTGAGCGCGGTCGTCGCGCATTAAGTGATATGGTGGTGTATGGCGTCAAAACGACCATTCCCTATTATCAAGAAATTATGAAGCATCCAGATTTCAAGAACGCTAACTTTAACACTAGCTTTGTAGAAATGCACCCTGAGCTAACCAATTACGCCACTGAATTGCCGCCTGAGTTGTTTGCTGCGGTTATTTCAGCAGCCATTGCTGCGCATGAGGGTATTTAAAATGCCTGCTAAAATAGTAACTAAGCGTGAAATTTTGATGGTAGCAGCGCTAAAAGTCGTCATAGCAACAGTAGTTACCGTGGCAGGTTTGGTTAGTATTGCTTATTTAGCTAATATGCTCGGGTTAAGCAAAGCGTTAGGCATCACTTTGTCTATAATCGTCGGGGTTTGCGGCTTTGTTGTTGGTGTTTATTGGACGGTGAGTTATTTAGTTAAATCAGGTTATACAGAAACAAAAGCAAGCACAGCCCAAAAGTAAGCACTTTTTAAAAGTAAGTATTAAAAAATAAATTAACATTACATTAATATTGAAATAATTGATTAAAATTATGAGCAAAATACACATCACAGAACTAGTTTTACGCGACGGCCATCAATCTCTTATCGCTACGCGCATGCGCACCGACGATATGCTACCAATATGTTCAAAGCTGGATGATATTGGTTTTTGGTCTATCGAAGCTTGGGGCGGCGCAACGTTTGATGCCTGTGTTAGGTTTCTTAAGGAAGACCCATGGGAGCGCCTTGCCAAATTGCGCAAAGCCTTGCCAAACAGCCAAATTAATATGCTGTTGCGCGGCCAAAATTTACTTGGTTATCGGCATTATTCTGATGATGTAGTGCATGCATTTGTACAAAAATCTGCTGATAATGGCGTCGATGTATTCCGCATTTTTGATGCCCTTAATGATGTACGCAACTTGCGCGAAGCCATTAAAGCAGTCAAGAAAGTGAAGAAACACGCTATTGGTACGCTGTCTTATACCACTAGCCCAGTGCACAATATTGACTACTTTGTGGCCATGGCCAAACAATTGGAAGACATTGGCGCCGACAGTATTGGCATTAAAGATATGGCTAGCTTGCTTACACCTACTGCAGCGGGCGATTTAGTAAAAGCCTTGAAATCAGCCGTGAGTTTACCAATTCATGTACACAGCCACGCGACTTCTGGCTTTGCCAGCATCGCCTTAATGAAAGCGGTTGAAAACGGCGCATCAGTTATCGACACCTGTAACTCATCGTTTGCCGAAGGTGCAAGTCACCCATCGACTGAGAGTATGGTCGCCGCCCTACAAGGCACCAAATATGACACTGGTATTGATTTAGCTAAGTTACAGGAAATTACCGCTTATTTCCGAGAAGTGCGCAGAAAATATTGGCAGTATGAAAGCGAATTTACTGGCGTTGATACACGTGTTCTAGTGAATATGGTTCCAGGTGGCATGATTTCTAACTTATCTAACCAGCTAAAAGAACAAGGTGCATTAGATAAAATGGATGCGGTTTTGGCTGAAATTCCCCGTGTGCGCGAAGATTTGGGCTATCCACCACTAGTTACACCGACCTCGCAAATTGTGGGTACGCAGGCAGTTTTAAACGTAATGACAGGCCAGCGATATAAATCGATTACTAATGAGGTCAAAAATTACTTCTTAGGCCAATACGGGCAATCGCCAGCTCCTGTAAACGACAAAGTAAAACAACTGGCTGTGGGTGATGGCGAAGTGATTATTTGTCGCCCTGCCGATTTGTTAGAGCCAGAAATGGCTAAGCTGCAAGCTGAATCTGAACGCATTGCGAAATCAGAAGAAGATGTTTTAACTTACGCCATGTTTCCAGATATCGGCCAAACTTTTCTGCAAGAACGTAACGCAGGCAGCCTAAAACCTGAAGCCTTATTATCTAAAGATGCAGCTAATACTAGTGCTGCACGCTTTGCGCCAAACGAGTTTAACGTGACATTACATGGCGAAACCTTTCACATTAAGCTCACTGGTAGTGGTCATGCAGGTGAAGAAAAACGTCCGTTCTATGTTTCTGTTGATGGCATCGCGGAAGAAGTCATCGTCGAGACTTTGGATGAAATTGAGGTTGGCGGCGGTAGTAATGGTGCAAAAACAAGTGGTAAAAAGAAACCCTCACTCACTTCAAGTGGTCGTCCGCGCCCTCACCACTCGGGTTGCGTCACAACTGCAATGCCTGGCACCATTGTTGCTGTTAAAGCTAAAGTTGGCGATAAAGTAAAAGCTGGCGACGGCGTATTGGTGATTGAAGCGATGAAAATGGAGAACGAAATCCAAGCTTCTACCTCTGGCACTGTCGTTGCCATACACGTTACCAAAGGCGATACAGTGACGCCTGATGAATCTTTATTAGAAATTCAACCTGAATAAATTTGTTGTAATTTAACGCATAAGCCGACAGAATTAGCCTGTCGGCTTTTTTGTTTATATAAAACATCGAATAAAAACATGAAACAAACCTTAATTTTAGCGTCGTCTTCTGAATATCGGCGCGAGCTACTGCTTAAGCTACAAATTCCGTTTAGCGGCATTTCACCGCATGTGGATGAAACCGCACTAGATGGCGAAAAGCCACATGAAACGGCCTTAAGATTAGCCCAAGAAAAAGCTAAAAAAATTGGTGCAGATTATCCACATGCGCTGATAATAGGCTGTGACCAAGTCGCCACACTAGATGGTGAGCAGTTGGGTAAGCCATTGAATCATGTAAACGCCACCAAACAACTACAAAAAATGCGTGGGCGTGAAGTCACTTTTCACAGCGCCTTGTGTTTATACAACGCCGCTACAGGCAATATGCAGGCGCTAGTGGTGCCTTACGTAGTGCGCTTTAGGCAGCTAACAGATGCACAGATTGAGAATTACTTGGTAAAAGAGCAACCATATCACTGTGCAGGCAGTGCTAAATCGGAAGGCTTGGGCATTGCCTTAATTGAGCGCATGATAGGCGAAGACCCAAATGCACTGATTGGCTTGCCGCTGATTAAGCTGATTACCATGTTGCAGAACGAAAATATTAATGTGATATAAGTACCACGATTGTAAAAGTAGTAGCACGCATATTAAAAGTGCGTCAACGCAATGTAAACATCGCCGTTTTAGAATCACCACCCTTTCTGGAGATTTTCATGTTTAAACCCCGCCTTCTTGTGATTGCTATCAGCACACTTTTTTCTTTAGGAGCTTTTGCTGTGACCCCTGCCAACTTAATCGAATCTCGTAGCACGCTCGACGACCAGCAAGCAGTAGCGGTGACTATTTATAACCAAGATTTAGCGCTAGTAAAAGATACGCGCAAAGTCAACATTAATGCTGGTTTAAACGCGCTTGCCTTGCGCGATGTAAGCGCACAAATGCGCCCTGAAACTGCGCTTTTAAGAAGTATCAACGCGCCTGGCAGCCTAAGCTTGCTAGAACAAAATTTTGACTTTGATTTGCTTACGCCACAAAAAATGTTAGAAAAATACGTCGGCAAAACCGTCAGCATTATTAAAACCAACCCTGCAACGGGCGTAGAAACTACCGAGCAAGCCACTGTGCTATCAGCCAATAACGGCGTAGTGCTTAAGGTAGGCAATCGCATTGAGACTGGCCTGCCAGGCCGTATTGTGTATGACGACGTGCCTGCCAACTTGCGCGATAGGCCAACGCTGGTGACGCAAATCAATAATAAAGGCGCGACTGAGCAAACGGTTGAGTTAAGTTACCTCACTGGCGGTTTGGGTTGGAAGGCTGATTATGTGGCCGAGCTGAACGACAAAGAAGACAAGTTAGATTTATCGGGCTGGGTCACGCTCACCAACACCAGCGGTGCCAGTTATAAAAATGCCAAACTGCAATTGGTGGCGGGAGATGTCAATCGCGTGCAACAAAATATGCGCCCCATGTCAAAAAGCATGCGTGGCGATGTGATGATGGCGGAAGCTGCTGCACCGATGGCGGAAGAAAGCCTGCTGGAATACCATTTATACACGCTAGACCGCCCCACCAACATTATGGAAGCGCAAACCAAGCAAGTGGCATTATTATCTGCTACGGGCGTGCCTGCGCGTAAAGAACTGGTGTTGCGCGGTGCTGATTACTACTACTCTGGTCAATACGGCGAAATTGGCACCAAGATGAAAGTGGGCGTGTTTATCGAGTTTGACAATAAAGAAGCCAGCAAACTTGGCATGCCGTTGCCCAAAGGCGTGCTGCGGGTTTACAAAAAAGATAGCCAAGGCAACGCGCAATTTGTGGGGGAAGACAGCATTGACCACACCCCAAAAAATGAAACGGTGCGCTTAAAACTGGGTGAAGCGTTTGACGTGACCGCAGACAAAAAACAAACTGACTTTAAAGTGTTGCCGCGCCCCAGCAAAAACACCAACGCCTATGAAAGTGCGTTTGAGTTAGTGCTTAAAAACGCAAAAAAACAAAAAGTGACGGTGACTGTGCAAGAACCGATTAGTGGCGATTGGAAAATTGTGAATGAATCCGCCCCGCACACTAAAGCCAACAGCCACTTAGCCGTGTGGAAAATTGATATTCCTGCAGAAAGCAGCACCACATTGACGTACAGGGCTGTAGTAAAGTATTAGAAAGTAAAATACTAATACGCTAATTACCATATTTAGCCGAGAGATTTTATATGCCCTACAAGCCAATATCCATGCGGCCTGCAGGGCATGTGTTTTGGCGTGTGAATAATGCGCTTTAGCGCATATATTCCACGGACAAGCCAAATACTGGCTTAATAGTCGTTCCCGCTTTCGCGAGAATGACGGCACAGTTTTTGAATTGGCGAGGTGAATTGCGTACAATAAGCAAATGACTAATAACACTTCATACGGCACGCTCTATCTTATCCCTGTCACGCTAGGCGATGACAATATCGCTGCCCTTCTGCCAACAAGCCTGCCGCCAGAGGTGATTAAGACCGCCCAAAACCTTGAGCATTTTGTGGTAGAAAGTGAAAAAACAGCGCGTCAATTTTTAAGCGCCATTAAAACTGCCAAACCTGTGCGCGAACTCACGTTAAATTTGCTTAATGAACACACACTAAATAAAGAGGTTGCTGCGCTTTTAAGCCCGTTATTAGCAGGTAAAGACGTGGGCTTAATGTCTGATGCAGGCTGCCCTGGCGTGGCCGACCCAGGCGCAAAGCTAGTCGCATTGGCTCACCAAAAAAATATAAAAGTCGTGCCATTTGTAGGCCCAAGCTCAATTTTATTAAGCTTAATAGCCAGTGGTTTAAATGGCCAGCAATTTGCGTTTTTGGGTTACTTACCGGTAGATAAACAAGCGCGCAATGTGAAGCTGAAAGAAATCGAAAAACGTTCGCAAAGCCACAACGAAACACAGATTTTTATCGAAACGCCCTACCGCAACCAGCATATGCTAGAAGCGATTTTAACTAGCTGCAATGCCAATACCCGTTTATGTGTTGCCTCGCAGGTCAGCTTGCTAGATGAAATGATTGTAACAAAGCGCATCAGCGAATGGAAACAAAGTACTTTGCCAGATTTGCATAAAAAACCAACGGTGTTTTTGTTGTTAGTTTAGGTGCAATAAGAGTTCTGTGATTTAATTCACCAATAATAATGCAAAAGGTAAACAAATGAGAAATCTAAAAACCAGTATATGTTTATATATTTTCCTTGTTTCATTATTAATGGTATTTTTTACTGAGACCGCTTTTGCTTATCCTCAAGAAAATGCGGATAGTTGGGATTATTCATTTCCAACTGGAGAAAAGTGCTTTAAACCAGATTCCAATGGAACTCCCGCAGGTCAGATAGACGGAAATTTTTGCATGGCTAATGCACTTGAGACTGCTAATAAAGAAATGAATGCTATATACAAAAAAATGCTTTCCGTTTTAGTTGAAGGAAAAATGCTTCGCGAAAGTCAAAGGGCATGGCTCAAATTTAGAACTCTTGAATGTAAGTTACGAACATCCGGAATGGGTGAAGGTTCAGCGACACCATATTTTGTAGGTGGCTGCAATTTAGACCTTACACTGAAAAGAATCAAAGACCTCAATCATCTTGACACTGGCTCTTACTGCAACGGATGTCCTGTTCGCAAATAAATGAGCCAGCAGGTTGGGGTGAATCAAGTTTATGAACCCCAACACTTCACAAATCGTTGGGGTTCGCTGCGCTCACCGCCAACCTACATTAAACCAACAAAGCCTTAACTGGCGCATAACTTAAGCGATGTTGCGGGCAAATGCCATGTG
>JANNWI010000111.1:0-2927 GCA_031414715.1 Methylophilaceae bacterium
CGTAATCTAGCAATAAATGACGCCGCCCATAACTCATCACCATACCTTTGGGGTATTGGTGCGATGGTGTGGTGTAAATAAGGCGCGGTTTTACGCGAAAATCTTGCGTGCTAGGTGCCATGCCTTCGTCATCGACCGGCACTGGGTGCAGATGCAAACCATTCACTTCTAGCACTCGGCGTGCCGCCCAATAGCAAGGGTTTTCTACCCAAGCGCAATCGCCTGCATCTGTCAGCAAACGTGCACACAAATCAATAGATTGCTGCGTGCCAGAGGTGATGAGCACTTGATTAACGGTTAAATTAACTGCGCGTGAAACACGCAAATAATCGGCAATGGCTTGGCGTAATGGCAGGTAACCGCCTTCATGGCTGCTATCTAGTAAAGCCGGATTCAGTGCGCGCCAATGTCGATTTAATAACCGCCGCCATAGGCCAATTGGAAAGCGGGAGTAGTCATCCTCTCCTGGTGAAAAAGGTTGCACTTCATGATCTGTAATCGATTCAGAAGCGGCTTGGCCGCGCTTAGATAAGCTTAGATTACAACCCACACTAAGTAAATTATCCTCATGAATACTGCTAGAAACGCTTTCGGTTTGGTTGAATAACGCATCAGTTTGTTTATAACAAACAAACGTGCCACTGCCAGTTCTGGCCGCCACATAGCCTTCATCTAATAATTGATCAAACGCAGCTAAAATGGTGTTGCGCGATACACCTAAGTCGCTGGCCAAACTGCGGGTAGATGGTAAGCGGCTACCAGACGGTAATATATGTTCGGTAATAGCGCGGCGAATGGTTTCGTACACACGCCTGTGATTAGGCATGCGCGCTGGAAATTTATGCAGGGTTGATTGCAAGTTGGTTTCTGCACGACTGCTTTGAGCTGCTTGCTTGTTCTCGTTTAGCTGTGTAAGCAGCCATTCTGATAAAATTAATTGCTTCATATTTATGTGATGATTTCTTAAAGTGGTACTATCGAAATAACCTAAATGGTTCTTGTAGTGCTACCAATTAAAGCGATAATATACTTGTAACTGAAATGTTGCAATGCTGTAACAAGCAAAATATGAAGCGCAGTTTTTATTTAGCCAGCATAATTTAGCAAGGCTATAATGAAGTTGCCAATAATGATTAAAACTAAAAAATGATAACCATTAAGCGAAAACCAGTTGTACTTATTCCTGCCGATGTTAAGCAGATTGGGGAACATCCTTTTCATGCGGTGGGGCAAAAATATATTTTAGCAGCGGCTGAGGCGGCAGGCGCGATGCCTATCATCATACCAGCGATAGGCGACTTTATAAATGTAGATGCTTTGCTTGATATGGCCGATGGTGTGCTTATTACGGGTTCTGTGTCTAATTTGCATCCATCGCATTTTGGTCAATCTGTGCTAGATGATAGTTTACCGCTGGACCCAGCGCGCGATGCATTAACGCTTAATTTAATACAGGCTGCAATTAAAAAGGCAAAGCCACTTTTAGCCATTTGTCGCGGTTTTCAAGAGCTAAATGTCGTGTATGGGGGCAGCTTGCACCAAGCAGTACACGACGTAGATGGCTTTAGCGATCACAGGGAATCGAAATCGGCAAGTTTGGATAAGCAATATGCGCCAGCACATGCCATTAAGCTGCGTGCAAAGGGTAAGCTATCAAAAATTGTTGGTGTTTCTGAGATGCAAGTGAACTCGATTCATGGCCAAGGTTTAAATAAAATAGGCGTGGGCTTAACTGCCGAAGCGCATGCATATGATGGCCTAGTAGAGGCGATTAGCGTAGACGCAGCAAGCGCATTTGCGCTGGGTGTGCAATGGCACCCAGAATGGAAAGTGCTCGAAAATCCGCATTATCTAGCCATATTTAAGGCCTTTGGTGAGGCTTGTAGAGCCGAAATGTTAAGACGTATTCCACCAGATTAATCAGATATGCACATACCTAAACCATAACAAAATAACATTTCTAAAAACTGCTGGAGAATTAAAAATGACTGACCCGAAAAACTTTACCTTAGCCGACATGGATAGATGGCTGACAGATAATAATGTGACCGAAATTGAGTGCTTGGTGCCTGACTTAACAGGCGTTGCACGCGGCAAAATTTTACCGCGCGAAAAATTTAGTACTGAGCGCGCCATGCGCTTGCCAGAGGCGGTATTGGGCGTTTCGGTGACTGGAGAGTCGCCAAATGGTCACGAAGGTTATGACCGCGTGATGGGCTTTACCGACAAAGATATGGTGTTATTGCCAGACCCAACTACATTGCGATTGGTGCCTTGGGCCACCGATCCAACTGCACAAGTCATTATGGATTGTGTCAACCATGATGGCACACCAATTGACTTTGCGCCGCGTAATGTGTTGCGCCGCGTGGCAGATTTATACAAAGACTTAGGCTACACACCTATTGTGGCACCAGAGCTTGAGTTTTATTTGCTAGCCAGAAATACCGACCCTGATTTGCCACTGACCCCGCCAATTGGTCGCAGTGGCCGTAAAGAAACTAGTCGCCAACTATATTCAATTGATGCAGTAAACGAGTTTGACCCATTGTTTGAAGATATTTACGATTATTGCGAAATTATGGGGCTAGAGCTAGATACGCTAATTCATGAATTTGGCGCAGGGCAAATGGAAATTAACTTTATGCATGATGAGCCAATGATATTGGCTGACAAAGCGTTCTTCTTTAAGCGTGCCATGCGCGAGGCGGCGATGCGTCATGATATGTATGCCACATTTATGGCCAAGCCGATGCAGAACGAACCTGGTTCTGCCATGCACATTCACCAAAGTGTACTAGACAGCAAAACTGGCCTAAATATTTTTAGCTTACCTAACGGTGATGCTTCACCGCTATTCTTTAACTACATTGCTGGTTTACAAAAATATTTGCCTGCCGCAATGGCCTTGCTTGCACCATATGTCA
>JANNWI010000112.1:0-7619 GCA_031414715.1 Methylophilaceae bacterium
CCTCGTTGTTGCACCCATGGCGGGCGTGACAGACAGGCCTTTCCGTCAGCTTTGCAAAAAGTTGGGCGCAGGGCTAGCGGTTTCTGAAATGGTGACATCAAACTCATTGCTGTATGGCAGCGAAAAAACGCGCCGTCGTGCCAATCATGAAGGCGAAGTTGACCCAATCTCGGTGCAAATTGCAGGCGCTGACCCAAAAATGATGGCAGAAGCTGCGCGTTATAACGTGGATAACGGCGCGCAGATTATTGACATCAACATGGGTTGCCCAGCCAAAAAAATCTGCAATGTGATGGCGGGTTCTGCACTATTAAAAGATGAACCGCTGGTTTCTCAAATTTTAAAAGCGGTCGTTGGCGCGGTAGATGTGCCTGTTACGCTGAAAATTCGTACCGGCTGGGATAAAAATAATCGCAATGCAGTGATGATTGCCAAAATTGCTGAGGACATTGGCGTGCAAGCGCTGGCTATGCATGGCAGAACTAGAGCTTGCTTGTACATGGGCGATGCCGAATACGAAACCATAGCAATGGTAAAACAAGCCATTCGAATTCCTTTAATCGCGAATGGCGACATCACCACGCCAGAAAAAGCCAAGTATGTGCTGGATTACACAGGCGCCGATGCAGTGATGATTGGCCGCGCCGCACAAGGCAGGCCTTGGATTTTCCGCGAGATTGAATATTTCCTCAAAACAGGTACCCATTTATTGCCACCCACCGTGGAAGAAATCCACACCGTGATGTTGGAACATATCAATGATTTATATGGCTTTTATGGCGAACTTGCAGGCATGCGCGTGGCTCGTAAGCATATTTCTTGGTACACCAAGGGCTTAGCAGGCAGCGCCAATTTCCGCCACAATATGAACACGCTACAAACCATCGAGCTGCAACAACAAGCCATTAACGACTTTTTTGCCGAGCTTAAAACTAAAAATGAGCGCTTAGTTTATGTTGAAAATCACACAGAAACTGAATTAGTAGAATTAGCTGCTTAATGACCAGCTCTTGCAAACTTTCTAATGCTGTTAAAGAATCGCTAGAAGATTACTTTATGCATTTAGACGGACAACCGCCGCATGCCATTTACGACATGGTACTGGGTTGCGTAGAAAAACCGATGTTAGAATTTATATTGCATAAAGTTGGCGGCAACCAAAGCAAGGCGGCAGAGATTTTAGGCTTAAACCGCAACACCTTGCGCAAAAAAATGGCCGAATACAACTTAAATTAGTGACATTTTCTATTATTTTATCTTAAGAGTTTTTCATGGCAACTATCAAACGCGCACTCATCAGCGTATCAGACAAAACAGGCGTGATTGAGCTGGCCCAAGCTTTAATTAAATTAAATATTGAAATTCTTTCCACTGGCGGCACCGCTAAACTGTTTCGCGACAACAATATTCCTGTGGTTGAGGTAGGTGACTATACAAACTTCCCCGAAATGCTCGACGGCCGCGTAAAAACACTGCACCCCAAAGTGCATGGCGGCTTATTGGGTCGTCGCGATTTGCCTGAGCATGTAGCTACTATGCAAGCGCATGATATTCCCAATATTGATTTATTAGTGGTGAATTTATACCCGTTTGAAGCAACGGTGGCCGAAGCCAATTGCACGCTTGAAGACGCGATTGAAAACATTGATATTGGCGGCCCTGCTATGGTGCGCAGTGCAGCTAAAAACTGGCAGCATGTAGCAGTATTAACCGATGCAAATCAGTACGAGGGTTTTTTAACCGAGCTACGAGCCAATAGCAATGCGGTCTCCATAGCATCACTATTTAAGTTATCGGTAGCTGCCTTTAACCGTATTAGTAATTATGATGGTGCAATTAGCGATTACCTTTCCAGCTTTAATGCGGATGGTACGCGCAGCGAATTCCCAGCCCAAACCAACAGCCGCTTAGTGAAAGTGCAAGATTTACGCTACGGCGAAAATCCACACCAAAGTGCAGCATTTTATCGCGATCTTTACCCAGCACATGGCAGCCTAGTGACCGCCGAACAGCTTCAGGGAAAAGAACTAAGCTATAACAATATTGCCGATGCAGATGCTGCATGGGAAGCTGTTAAAAGTTTCAATTCAACTGCTTGTGTGATTGTAAAACACGCCAATCCATGCGGCGTGGCGTTGGGTAAAGATGCGTTAGAAGCTTATTCAAAAGCCTTTCAAACCGATCCATCAAGCGCGTTTGGCGGCATTATTGCGTTTAATACCACTGTAGATTTAACGACTGCGGAAGCAGTTTCTAAACAATTTATGGAGGTGCTGATTGCCCCAGATTTTAGCGCTGATGCGTTGAGTTTACTTAAGGCAAAAGCCAATGTACGTGTGCTTAAAATTGCGCTACCAATGGGCGGCGCTTTAGGATCAAAACCAAGCGCATGGGATAACGGCCGCAATTCGCATGACTCCAAAAGAGTTGGTTCTGGCTTGCTGATTCAAACTGCTGATAACCATGAAATCGCCGAAAGCGATTTAACTGTCATTAGTGCAAAAAAGCCAAATCCTGTTCAAATCGCCGATATGCTTTTTGCATGGAATGTGGCGAAATATGTCAAAAGTAACGCTATTGTATTCTGTAGCAATGGCATGACGCTGGGTGTGGGCGCTGGTCAAATGAGCCGTATCGACAGCACCAAAATAGCCATTATTAAAGCGCAACATGCGGGCTTAAACTTACAAAATTCAGTTGTCGCATCCGATGCTTTCTTCCCATTTCGTGACGGCATAGACGCACTTGCCACTGCTGGCGCTGCTTGTGTGATTCACCCAGGTGGCAGCATGCGCGATGAAGAAGTGATAAAAGCGGCAGATGAGCATGGCTTGGTGATGGTGACCACAGGCGTTAGGCACTTTAGGCATTAAGCATATGAAAATACTTGTTATTGGCAGTGGCGGTCGTGAGCATGCATTGGCATGGAAAATCACGCAAAATAAGCAAGTCAGTCGCGTTTATGTTGCGCCAGGCAACGCGGGCACGGCGACCAACCTAGACATGGTGAATGTGCCGATTTCTAAGGTTTCAGATTTACTTGAATTCGCACAAAAAGAGCAAATTTATCTCACCATTGTCGGCCCAGAAGCACCACTTTCTCAAGGCGTGGTGGATGCGTTTCGCGCAGCTGGCTTAAAGATTTTTGGCCCAACCAAAGCGGCAGCACAGTTAGAATCTAGCAAAGACTTCGCCAAAGCATTTATGCTGCGCCACAATATTCCCACCGCTAAATATCAAACCTTTACTGATGCCAAGCTAGCTCATGATTATGTAAATGTTAACGGCGCGCCGATAGTGATTAAAGCCGATGGCTTAGCCGCAGGCAAAGGCGTGGTTGTTGCGATGAATGAAACTGAAGCGCATGCCGCCATTGATGCCATGCTAAGCGACAACAAACTAGGCGATGCTGGTGCACGCGTGGTGATTGAAGAGTTTTTAACAGGCGAAGAAGCCAGCTTTATGGTGATGGTGGATGGCAAAAATATTCTGCCGTTAGCCACCAGCCAAGACCATAAACGCTTGTTAGATGGCGACCAAGGGCCAAATACTGGCGGCATGGGCGCCTACTCACCCGCACCATGCGTTACGCCAGAAATTCACGCGCGTGCTTTGCGCGAGGTGATTCGTCCCACGGTGGAAGGCATGGCAAAAGATGGTATTCCCTACACTGGTTTTTTATATGCAGGATTAATGATTTCACCCGATGGCAGTATTAAAACGCTAGAGTTTAATTGCCGTATGGGCGACCCAGAAACGCAGCCAATCATGATGCGCTTAAAATCTGATTTTGTAGCCTTAGCCGAACATGCAATTGAAGGTACACTTAATTTGGCCGAAGCAGAATGGGACAGGCGTTTTGCATTGGGTGTGGTGATGGCATCACATAATTATCCTTGCACACCAAGATTAAATGATGAAATTACAGGTTTACCTAAAAACGTTGAAGATGGCTATGTGTTTCATGCAGGCACTACTTTAGTGGACGGGAAAGTAGTCACCAGTAGCGGGCGTGTACTGTGTGTAACCGCACTGGGCGAAACGGTAAAATTTGCGCAACAACAAGTCTATAAAATAGTCGATGAGATTCAATTCAACGGCGCTCAATACCGCACTGATATTGGCTATCGAGCAATTAAAGGCTAGTTGTGTCAAGTGAAATTAATTCGCAAGCGGTTTTAAGTTATTTGCAAGGCCTGCAAGCGCGCATTATTGAGGCGCTAGAAGTTGTTGATGGCAAAACCTTTTTGCACGATAGTTGGAACAGACCTGAAGGTGGCGGTGGCAATAGCTGCTTGCTAGAAGGTAGTAATGTATTTGAGCGCGCTGGTGTGGGCTTTTCGCATGTGTTGGGCAACAAACTACCGCCCGCTGCAACAATCGCCCACCCTGAAGCAGCTGGCCGTGCTTGGGAGGCAATGGGTGTATCGCTCGTGTTACATCCGCGTAATCCATACGCACCAACCGTGCACATGAACATTCGCTTTTTTGTGGCTAAAGCGCCAATATCTGGCCAAGATGCGTCGCCGAGACAAGGCGTGAAGGAAGCCGATGCGCAGATAGTACACAAAGTACAGCTAGCGTCTGCTGACGAAAACAACACAGTCGCAGGCACGCAGGTTGATTCAGATATTTGGTGGTTCGGTGGCGGCATGGATTTAACACCCTACTACGGTTTTGAAGAAGACTGCCAACACTTTCACCGCACTAACAAAACTGCGTTAGACGGCTTTAACAAAAGTTTTTACCCCAAATTCAAAAAACATTGCGATGAGTATTTTTACCTAAAACATCGCAAAGAGCCACGCGGTATAGGTGGCATATTTTTTGACGACTTTAACGAACTTGGCTTTGAACAAAGCTTTGCCTTGCAACGTGCTGTGGGTGACAGCTTTTTACAAGCGTATCTGCCCATTTTACAGCGCCGCAAAGATATTCCTTACGGTGAAAAAGAACGCGATTTTCAGGCTTATCGGCGTGGGCGGTATGTAGAATTTAACTTGGTGCTCGATCGCGGCACACTGTTTGGCTTGCAGTCAAATGGGCGTACAGAATCAATATTGATGTCGATGCCGCCAATTGTAAAATGGCGCTACGATTGGAAGCCAGAAAACGGCAGCGCAGAGGCTAAACTTTACACTGATTTCTTGATTGACCGCGACTGGCTTTAATTCATGTAAACTGGCGTAAAAGTAAAGAAATACTAAAGGGACGAAATAATGTTAAATAAACTTTTACGCACCAAACCTGTGATTCCGCATGGTAGTAGCGGCCTAAAAAAATGCTTAAGTGCGTTTGATTTGGCGCTTTTGGGCATCGGCTGCGCCATTGGCACTGGTATCTTTGTGTTGACTGGCTTGGCAGCTGCTACGCAATCTGGCCCAGCGGTAGTGTTATCGTTTATTTTTGCGGGCATTGCATCGGCATTTGCCGCGCTAGCTTATGCAGAGCTAGCCTCGTCTATTGGCGGATCTGGCAGCGCTTATGGCTATAGTTATGTGGCGTTTGGCGAGCTAATAGCATGGCTGATGGGTTGGATTTTGCTGCTGGAATACGGCGTAGGTGCGGCGGCAGTCGCCAATGGCTGGTCTGGCTATTTTGTGAACACATTGGCTAACTTTAATATTTATCTACCTGAAACATTAACCAAAGCACCCATGCTGGGCGGAACAATTAATTTTCCTGCATTTGCCATTATTTGGGCATTAACGCTTTTGTTAATCGTGGGCGTAAAAGAAAGCGCACGCGTGAACAACATCATTGTTGTCATCAAACTTTCTACCATTGCCATTTTTATTGCACTGGCAATTGGTCATATTAACAGCGACAACTGGCATCCGTTTATGCCATTTGGCTGGTTTGAAACATTAGATACTGGCAAAAATATCGGCGTGCTTGCTGGCGCTTCTTTGGTATTTTTTGCCTATTTTGGTTTTGATGCGGTTTCTACTGCAGCAGAAGAATGTAAAAATCCACAACGCGATTTACCCATCGGCTTGCTGGCATCATTGGCGTTTTGCACAGTGATTTATATTATAGTATCGGGCATACTCACTGGCGTAGTGCCTTATACTGAGCTAAATACGGCATCACCTGTGGCTTACGCGCTTACCAAGCTTGGCTACACTTGGGCTTCTACGCTAGTTGCCACTGGTGTGTTGGCAGGCTTAATTACAGTGTTATTGGTATTGTTATATGGCTTAACGCGTATTTTATTTGCTATGAGTCGCGATGGTTTAATTTCTCCTGTATTCTCAGCAGTTAATCCAGACCGCCAAACACCGACACGTATTATTTTAATGTGTGGCTTTGTCGTGTCATTGGTTGCTGGCTTTTTTCCGCTGGGTGAACTAGCAGAAACGGTGAATATTGGTACGCTAGCAGCTTTTGTTATGGTATGCGTCGGCGTAATTGTATTACGTATTCGCCAACCCAATTTGCCGCGGCCTTTTAGAAATCCGTGGAATCCACTCATTCCAGTGCTGGGCATATTGTCTTGCGGCGCGCTGATGGGCTTTTTGCCAGCATCTACCTGGATGCGTTTTGGCTGGTGGATTGTGATTGGCCTGCTGTTTTACTTTGCTTATTCAATCCGACACAGCAAATTAAATCACAAATAAGTTAAATGATTAGTAAATTTAGATAACAAAAAAGCCAGCTTCGCAGCTGGCTTTTTACTTAATATTTAATACTTTGGCGCTAGCTTGTATTAAAACTAAAGCTACATTGCTAAAATCCACTGAACGATAGATTTGATGTCATCATCTTTCACTTGTGGGCTGTTCGCTGGCATTGGCATAGGACCCCAGACACCGCTACCACCTTTTTTAACTTTAGCGATTAATTTCGCCTCAGCAGTCGCGTCGCCTTTGTATTTAGCAGCAACATCTTTTAAAGATGGACCTAATACTTTTTTGTCGATTGCGTGACAGGCTAAGCAGCCACTTTTTTGCGCTAATGCTTGTGATGCACTGGCTTGGCCAGCAAATAACACAGCAGCAGCAGCGATTGTTGCTAATAAAACTTTCATGCTATCTCCTTGAATTCTTTTAAAAAACCTGCAATTTTTTGCAGCATGTATCATACCTGACTATTTAAATACTACAATAGTTTGCTTAGTTAATCATTGTAAATTATCTAACAACTGTTGCAAATTATTAACACTTTGTGAGCATACAACGCCTTGACAAACCCACGCGTTGACATCTTGAGTGAATTTTCTTTGCAAGGTGGGCGGCAAATCCTGCTTGTTTTTATCCCATGTCTCATCCAAGTAAAAAAATAAATGGTGTGGAAAATAATGCTGTTGAATTTCCTTGCGCCAAGTTGCCATTTGTTTAGCCTCACCGCGAATAATAATCAAACTAGGCGGTGTTAAAAACTCACTTAAGGCGTAGCTTAAACTGGCGCAAGCGGCTGGGTTGCGCGCCAAGCTACTATCAAACGCATTTAATGTGCGCTCGGCTGCTTGCAAATAACGTGGCTCGCCCAAAATATGGCCAAGCTTTTGCAGCGCAACCGCAGCAATTCCATTGCCATTGGGCGTGGCGTTGTCATAGCCTTGTTTGGGGCGATGAATCAGTATTTCGTGTGTGTGGCTGGTAAAGTAAAATCCGCCT
>JANNWI010000113.1:0-5558 GCA_031414715.1 Methylophilaceae bacterium
CATCTAAAACATGACTGGGCTCAAACCGATATTTCAGCGGAATCTCAATGCCGCCTAAAGTCATTTTCTCTGGAAACTGCACTGCGGTAATTGCATCAGCACCGTGGCGCATTAAATCATCACGCGTTAAATACAATAACTTGGGATTTAATTTTTCTGCGCCTTCACGCCACTTTTCAAAAGTGGCTGTCTGGAAAATATCTGCTGGAATTTTTGCATCATAAAACGCAAATAGTTTGTGTTCATCAACCAACACATCTTGACGTCGCGCTTTGTGCTCTAATTCCTCAACCTCAATAATTAACGCCTCGTTAGCAGCAAAAAATGCAGCTTTAGTATCAAATTCACCATTCGCTAGCGCTTCACGAATGAAAATCTCACGCGATTCTATTGGGTTAATTGGCCCATAATGCACGCGCCGCTTGGGGATTATCGTTAACCCATACAGCGAAACACGTTCCCACGCATTGACCATGCCCATTTTTCTATCCCAACGTGGGTCGCTATATGCGCTTTCAGTTAAGCCTCTTGCTAAGGGCTCTATCCAATCTGGTTCTATCTTGGCCACACAGCGCGCGTATAACTTGGTAGTATCAACCAACTCAGCTGCAATCACCCATTTTGGCCGCAATTTTTTTAAACCAGATCCTGGTGCGACAAAAAATCGAATGCCGCGCGCACCTGCATAACTATCATTATCACCATCTTTAAAACCAATGTTACCCAGCAGACCCGCTAGCAAAGCTTTGTGAATTTGCTCAAAATTTGCAGGCTCAACATTTAACTTAAACGCCATCTCATCGGTAATTTGTTTAATCTGCCCATGCAACTCGCGCCATTCTTTAAGTCGCAAGAAAGATAAAAAGTTGGCATGGCATTGATTGAGCATGTCTTTGTTGGATTTTTTTGTTTTTAGCGCGCTATCATACCAATCCCAAATTTTAAGATAGCTCATAAAATCTGAACCCTCTCCAGCAAATTTGGCATGCGCTTGGTCAGCCGCTTCGCGCTTATCCATTGGCCGTTCACGCGGGTCTTGCATGCTAAGTACGCTAGCGATGATGAGTATTTCGTTTAAACAATTTTCACGTTTAGCGGCTAAAATCATTCGCCCTACACGTGGGTCTAGTGGCAGCTTAGCAAGCTGCAAACCAATTTCTGTAATTTGACGTTTACTATCTACTGCGCCCAACTCTTGTAACAACAAATAGCCATCGGCAATTAGTCGTGAACTTGGTGCTTCAATAAACGGAAACTCTGTCACATCACCCAATTTTAGCGCTGCCATGCGCAAAATCACACTGGCTAGCGAGCTACGCAAAATTTCTGGCTCGGTAAACTCTGGTCTGCCGTCAAAATCTTGCTCCGAGTATAACCTTACACAAATACCGTTCGAGACGCGTCCGCAGCGGCCTGCGCGCTGCTTGGCAGCAGCTTGGCTAATCTTTTCAATTTGCAGCTGCTCTACCTTAGCCCTAACAGAATAACGGTTCACTCTTGCCAAACCTGCATCAATCACATATTTAATGCCAGGCACAGTCAGTGATGTCTCTGCCACGTTAGTCGCTAAAACAATGCGGCGAACACTATGTGGCTTAAAAATCTTTTGCTGATCTTCAATACTCAAACGCGCAAACAAGGGCAATACTTCAATATGCTTTAACTTCGCCGAACGTCCTTGATATTTGCGCAAATGCTCGGCAACGTCACGTATCTCACGTTCTCCTGGCAAAAATACTAAAATGTCACCGTCGCCTTGCCGCAACAAGTCATCCGCAGCATCCATAATGGCTTCTTCAATCGCTTCTTCTTCGTCATCTTCTTCTAGCCATCTGGCTTCGGTCTTAGCTTTGCGAGTAATTCCAAAAATAGTCTCATCGTCTAAGTCAAACTGCGCATTTTCCCCTTCTGCAGATTCTTTAGCACGAAAACCCGCTTTGCCAAGTGGACGATATCGAATTTCTACAGGATAGGTACGCCCACTCACCTCAATCACTGGCGCCGCTTCCCACTGCGTCGGCATTGCGTTGTTGGCTGCCTCGCTTGCATCTGGCTGTACTCCTTGTACTATCTGCGATGCGCGCTCGTTACCGCCTAGCACTACCTTCACAGTGGTTTGCGGGGTAGCAAAATGCTTGGAAAAGCGCTCTGCATCAATCGTAGCCGAAGTCACGATAACTTTTAAATCGGGGCGTTTTGGTAATAACTGTTTAAGATAGCCCAGCAGAAAATCAATATTCAGGCTGCGCTCGTGCGCCTCATCAATAATAATCGTGTCATAGGCATTTAAAAATTTATCGCCCTGCGTTTCCGCCAGCAAAATACCATCAGTCATCAGCTTAACGTAGCTGGAATCAGTAATTTTGTCGTTGAAGCGCACTTTATAGCCTACCACCTCGCCCAGTGGCGAATTAAGCTCTTGCGCGATGCGGCTGGCTACTGAGCGCGCAGCAATACGACGTGGTTGTGTGTGGCCGATTAAGCCAGAAACGCCGCGGCCAAGTGCCAGACAGATTTTCGGTAATTGTGTGGTTTTGCCACTACCTGTTTCACCACACACAATCACCACTTGGTTGTTTTTAATCGCTTCCGCAATTTCATCGCGCCTGCTTGAAACTGGCAGTTCTAGCGGATATTCAGGTTTGGGCAAGTTGGCTAAACGTGCCGCAAATTTAGCTTGCGATGTGCCTATTTTTTGCGCAATTTCAGCCAATAAACGTTGTGCTTTTACAGTAGATTTTTCATCTTTTAACTTGAGAAAATCTTCCATATCACGCGCTTTACGGCGCAATGTATGGCGGTCTGCCAGCATACAAGTGGGTAAAGCATTGCGAAAATCGGAATTATTAAAAGGCACAGAAATCATAAGCACTTATTTTAACATGTGGCTAGTAATCGGTTAGCGAATGATTTAGCATAGTTTCATCTACGTTAAAAACCAGAAAGATGCCACGATGCTGAAATATCTGCCAGCTTATATTGCCACCATTATTTTTATGTTTATTGTCGATTTGATTTGGCTATCGCAGCTTGCACAGCCACTTTACCAAGCAGGCATTGGCCATTTGATGGCAGCACAACCAAAATTAGGCTTTGCCGCACTGTTTTATTTGGTATTTGTATTTGGCCTGCTATGGTTTGCGCTGCGCCCTAATATTGCCGCAAAAGGTGTCAAAAGCACATTTATTGCAGGCGCGGTATTTGGCTTTTTTGTGTATGCCAGTTACGATTTAACCAACTTAGCATTACTGAAAGACTGGCCACTTAAATTATCGCTAATTGATATGACTTGGGGCACATTATTAAGCGGCAGTTGCGCGGCAGTGGCTAAATTTATATTTAGTAAATTCAATAAAATCTAATCAAACAAAGACCCGTGCAAAATAATATGCCCTGTAGGCCGCATAAATATTGGCTTACGGCTTGGTTAAAAGAATGCATCGAGATAAGATAATGCTTAGTTTGTGTTATTTACTTCTCGTTTCGCACCCTTAAAAAACTAGCAAATTTTGGCTTGCCATTTTTAGTTTTATCTAAATAGGTATAAGTAATTGTGCTGCCAATTACAGGTGGATTATCGCGCTGCAAATCACTAAAACCTGTACCTAACTTAAAGCGCATACCATCTTGCGCCTCCACCAAAAGCGCGCCCAACTTGCCCGCGTATTTGCCTTTACCTGGCAAATGCGCAATCACTGTTGCTTCAGCATCCAGCAGTAGTTTTAGCTTTAGCAATACATCACTGCGGCCAGTGCTGTATTCTGCATCGGCACGATGCAGCATTAGCCCTTCGCCGCCATTGGCAACGACTTGTTTCAGTTTATTATTTAACTCCACCTCATCTTTAACACGATATTGCGGGATTACTTTTAAATGTGGAACGTTGGCTTGTTTGACGATTTGTAACATTTGTTTATATCGTGCTTCAAAGCTGCCTTTGGCATTTGGCAACTCAAAAATTTGGTAGGTGATATTTTGCCATTCCGCATCGATGGCCACATCTTTCCTCACTGCGCCAGACAACGCATCAAACTGGCCGCGTGCCAACCAAAGCTCGCCATCAAGCGGTGTTTTTGGTAGGCTTTTTATAAACCAATCAGGCGCATTAATGACATTGCCTTTGCGACTTTTCAGTTGCTTGCCATCCCAAATAGCACGTACGCCGTCTAATTTTTCGCTGACTAAGTATTGTTTGACATCAATGCCTTGGTTATAAACTTGCGCCAATAAAATATCTGGTACTTTTGCCCATAATGTTACTGGCAATAGCATACTTATCATAGATAGAAAATAAATATGCAGCAGTTTGCGATGCTCTAGGAAGCGCATAGATATTGGCTTTCGCGCATGAATAACCAGCTTTAGCTGGTATATTCTGCGGTGATGCCAAGAACTGGCACAGATAATGTCTTTTAAACTATGCAAAACGTGTTAAATCGTGCAAATTAAACGCTTGCAATATCGCATCCATTCTTTCTTGTGCATTTTTGCGAGGCTGGCCGGTATATTTGGCAATAATCAGTTCATTCTTCATCGAATGCTCCCAGCCAACTAGCTCTGTAACGGTAACTGAATAGCCTGCTGCTTCTAATTGTAAGCAGCGCAACACATTGGTAATTTGGCTGCCAAACTCACGCGTGTGTATGGGGTGTCGCCAAATTTCGCTTAAAGCAGTTTTGCCAAAACTCTCCGATTTTTTTAGGCGCAAATGCGCGGCCACTTCGGCTTGGCAACATGGCACCAGCACCATATATTTGGCATTTTTCGCTAGGCCAAACTGTATCGCATCATCTGTTGCGGTGTTGCAAGCATGTAGCGCAGTGACAATATCTATATTTTTTGGAATCTCTACACTTGTAATTGATTCTGCTGCATTTAATGCCAAAAATTGCATGCGAACAAAACCGCAATCTTGCGCCAGGGTTTGTGATTTCAGCACTAAGTCGCTACGATTTTCGATGCCGATGACCTGCCCTACATTTTGTTGTTTTAATAACGCATCGTATAACATAAAGCCCAAATACGATTTGCCCGCGCCAATATCCACTATGCTTGGTTCGTCTAGCGATTTAACCAAAGGCGCAATAAAACTCACCAAATGGTTCACCTGCTTTAGCTTGCGGCGACTATCTTGATTCAGTTTGCCATCCACAGTAAGGATGTGTAGCGCTTTTAGCAGCTCAATGGATTGTTCAGGTTTGATTTCAGGCGTCATATAGGCATTTTAATTCAAAAAACTTGAATTGATGCCAAGATGTTAAAATGCGTAATAAATAGCAATTTTTTAAAGGTATTAAATGGCAATTCAGTGGTACCCAGGTCACATGACCCAAGCCCGCAAAAAAGCGGAAGAAACCATGGAATTTACCGATATGGTGATTGAGGTGCTAGATGCACGCGTGCCAGAGGCTTCGCATAACCCAGTCATTAACGATATGCGACTATTTCGTCAACGACCAAATTTAAAGGTGTTAAATAAAGCTGATTTGGCTGATCCTAAAACAACAGAAGCTTGGCTAAATTATTTTAATAGCTTGCCCAACACCAAAGCAGTTGCT
>JANNWI010000114.1:0-3142 GCA_031414715.1 Methylophilaceae bacterium
GAGCGCGCATTTATACGTGTGGGGCAATTGGTGCCATTTACGCAGGAATGGATAACGATTACACGCCGTTATATTCAAGTGGATAGGTTTACCGATTGGCGCGAAGTAACAACTGGCTTTGCAGTTCGGCCGCGAACGATAGGCAACGAGGTCGAATTAGAAATTACTCCGCGTATTGCACGGCTTAACCATCAAGGCTATATCGATTTTGAAGAGTTGACCACAGTGATACGCACTACACTTGGTAGCTGGGTAGATATTGGCGGCACAATGCAAAACAACGACGAAGTTAGCCGTAAAATCTTGGGCAGGCAAAGTGTATCCACCCAGCAAAATAGCCATTTAAATGTCAAGGTTGATTAACGATTTGGTTTCTTTATTAGTTTTAGCGCATAATTTGTTGCAAATCAACGACTTTTTAGCCAAAATTCAGCATAAAACCAAAATATACTGGAATTTTCCGCAATAGCTGGTAAAATTCGTGCACTCGGTTTGGCTAATGGTAGCCTGCCGTAACTGGTTTAATTTTAGTTTAATGTTTAAGGATACAAAAATGACACGTTCTGCTCTATTAGCTGCACTATTAGCACTTGCTTTAACTGCTTGTGGCGAAAAACCTGCTGAAGAAGCTGCTGCTGCTGCAACTGACGCTGCTGAAGTTGCAACTGATGCTGCTGCTGCAACTCATGCTGCTGCTGCAGCAACTGATTCTGCTGCTGCTGCAACTGATGCTGCTGCTGCTGCAACTGATTCTGCTGCTGCCGCAACAGAAGCTGCACCAGCAACTGCACCATAAGCTAATATTTAAAAACCTATTATTTTGTATTAGGTTTTGATTGAAAAAGCTTTATAAAAAGCCGACTTTTTGTCGGCTTTTTTATTGCTTAATATGCTGCTCAAGATTCTGTAAAGTCGCTTGATTTAAAATCCTCTCCAAGCAAAACCTTCATCCTGATGTGCGATACCCACCCAATCTTGGGAACAATTGAGTACTTGGCTCAAAGCGTTTTGGGCCAAATCAATCCTGTTATTTTTAGCACTTAAATGAGCTGCAACAATGTGCTTCAGCTTGCTATTATCTAGCTTAGCCAACAAACAGGCAGCACTTTGGTTATCTAAATGTCCAAGTCGACTACCTACGCGTTTTTTTAATGAATAAGGGTATGCGCCGTTTTCAAGCATATTTAAATCGTGATTGCACTCCAACACCAAAGCATCGCAAGCACTTAATACAGTTTCTATATGGCTGGTGGACGAACCCGCATCTGTTAGCACGCCTAGTTTATGGTTGCCATCTGTGAAAGTAAACTGTGTAGGTTCGCGCGCATCATGCGGCACTGGGTAGGGGCTAACTTGTATATTATCAATAGAAAATTGCGTGTGGCTATCGATAATATTAATCTGAATATCTGCTTTTTCTGGAATGTAGCGCTCACACATTTTAAGGCTGCCATGGGATAACCATACTGGCAAATTGTATTTGGCAGCAAGTTTAAACGCGCCTTTGGCATGGTCATCGTGCTCATGCGTCACTAAAATACCAGAGATTTGCTCTGGCATTAAATCTAGCTTTTGCAAGCGCTTTACTGTTTCATTTGGCATAAAGCCACAATCTAACAGTAATCGCGTGTTGGCTTGCTCTATGACAAGGCAGTTGCCAGCACTACCACTGCCAATTGACGCAAAGCGCATAATTAGATGTATGTCGCAAAGCGCATGAGTTTAGCTCTGATTATTTCAACTGATCGTAAAGCAGAGAAATAATACGATTAGCGGTAGAGCTGCGGTTACGATTATCTTCAGCATCCACCACGTTGACACGCGTTGTGCCTGCATCAGTTTCAGAAACTTTTATGCGATATTGCTTGGAAGGATCCGTTTTTCCTTCATCGCCTTTCCAAAATTGTAATTTATCGATAATCGTTTTTTCATCTTTTGGTTTGGATTTATTTTCTACTTCTTCATCATCTTTCCAAAATGCTAATGTATCAATTAAGCCTTTTTTCTTTTTAGCAGTGTCATTAATTTCTACATCGGCATAGCGCACAAAAAACAGACCTTTAGAGCGATCTTTATCTTCAATCACAAAGCCCACTCTATCTAGTGCTAAGCCTACACGGCGCCAGCCACGGTCGTAACTATCGTTTAAATTAAGCGTTACGCTGCTATCTGATTCCTTTACCACATCGGCTCGTTTTTCATTCACGGGGTTTGCTACAATTTGCTGCGCACGTTTTTCTTCCACACCCAGCTTCACCATTAGGCGACGCAGTAACTCTGCATCTAAATCGCCATCATTGGCTGCCGCTTTTTCGTCTGGCTTGGCGCCCTCAAAGCGGTATCCCGTATCCACCTCGCCATAATTGGTGCGCACTCGGTTTTTGCCATCATCTGGCGCAGTACTCACTGTACGATGTGTCATATAAATTTCGGTCGATCCTTCTTTTTCACCGCGCTCTAAACGCGTACGAAATTTACGTCTATCGGCAAAGCCAGACAGTTTATCTAACCATTTATCAAATTTTTCACCAATGTTCTTCTTATCATCTTGCGCTTTAATCGCGTCTGCTTCAATCCATTCAGTCTCCATAACGCCCGTATCTGCATTTTCTACGCGCACCGCAAAACCTTGTTCTATCCAAAACTCGCGCACTGCTGGCCATACCTTCTCTGCAGGCGCGTTTACCACCAGCCAGCGCTGCGCGCCAGCTTTCTCTAAACGCACGCCGTCTGAAGTGGGCAATACTTTTTCTACGCCAACTTCTTGACCTTCTTGCGCTTGATTGTAAGTGTTATAAGTGGTGCTACCGCCAGGTACACTATAAGCATCACTAGATTTGACTGCGGTTAAATCTGGCGGAACTTCTAAGGGTTTTGAACGCCCAGCGCCCTTGTAATCAGACGTGTTATCGATAAACGGAATAGAATCACAGGCGCTGACAAACAGTGTCAGTAAAGCAATTGCAATTGATTTATATAGTGCGTTTTGTTTCATGTTTCTGCCACCATTTACTATAAAAAATACTAAAGAATAATTTCTGCTTGGCGCATTGCAGCGCGCAGCACAGCATGATATTGCGCAGACAAATTCACCATTGGTAAACGTATGCCCATTTTGATTAAACCCATTTGTTGCAACACC
>JANNWI010000115.1:0-5150 GCA_031414715.1 Methylophilaceae bacterium
TCACGAACTGCCCAAGTTTGATAAAATGCGTGCTTAATTAATTGAATTACCTAATTTTTTTAGATTTTTTGGAGTTGTGATGCCCAATGTATTAAAAAGTGTATTTACCTTGTTATTGACCTTAAATATGGTGGCAACACCTGCGTTAGCTGCAGAAAAAGTAGCAGAACCGATTGCACAAGCAGCAGCTGTGACAGATAAAACATCAGTTATCGAAGCAACTGCTAAAAATGTTTGTGCCGCTTGTCACGGGGCAGATGGCAACAGCGCGATTACATTAAATCCAAAGTTAGCAGGCCAACATCCAGAGTATTTGCTTAAACAATTAAATAATTTTAAAGAGGGCAAGCGCGCCAATGCAGTCATGGCGGGTATGGTAGCCAATTTAAGCAAAGAAGATATGCAAGGTTTGGCTAAATATTATGCAGGATTAAAACAAGCCTTGGGTAAAGCAAAAAGTAATGGCGCGGGCTCACTAGGTGAAAAAATTTACCGTGGTGGCATTGCCGCAACAGGCGTGCCTGCCTGTGCGGCTTGCCACGGCGCCAATGGTGCGGGCATTCCTAAACAATACCCACGTTTAGCTGGCCAGCATGCCGATTATGCAGTGCAACAACTCAGAACGTTTCGCACTGGTGAGCGCGCCAACGCACCGATGATGATGACGATAGCCGCCAAAATGACTGATGCTGAAATGCAAGCGGTGGCCGATTATATGCAAGGGTTGCGCTAACGAATAATTCCCTCCCCTTACATGGGGAGAGCTAGGGTAGGGGGTGAGTTTGATCACGTGAAATTTCACCTCCATCCCAACCGTCCCCCTTAAAGGAGGAAGGAGCAAAAGTCGCATATTTGTAATATTTTAGGATTAATTCACTGTATCCAGCGCTACCCTAAAACACACCGCACCATTCACATTGCTCTGCAAACTTAGCAGGTAACTTGCTTGTTTGGCATCTTGCGCCGCATGATACAAGCCAACCCCCAAGCCATTGGGCGATGCAATATGTTTTTTAAATAAATCATTAGCAATCTGCGCACTCATCGCATTACCCGTATCGGTTACATCAATATAAAATCCTTGTACAGTATCGTTATGCATTTCCACTTTTATTAAAGTGTCTGGTTGATATTTGGTTTTTTCTAGCGCATTATTCAGCAAGTTGTCTAGCACGCTGTCTAATACTTCGGCATTAATATCTTGCTTTGGTAGCTCTTCCGCTATAAATTCAACATCATCACGGTGATGGCGTAACTGCAAGTTTTTCCACCAAGCCGACATTTTCTCTAATCGTTTTTTATCTTCGCCGGGCGCCTTTAATTTATCTAAAGTAGAGGCAATACGTTGATTTAACACAGGCAATTGCTTACGGATCAGTGTTAATAATGACGCATTGTCTTTATCTTCGGTTTGTTCAGCCGCCGTTACTAGCGTGCCTACCGATTGCAAAATATTTTTAATATCATGCGTTAAACGGCTGCCAGTTTCGTAAAATGCCTGCATATAAGCACTTTGACGCAAGGTTTCTTCGCGTCGTTTGGCCTCGTAAAATTCGCCCATAATTTGGGTGAGTAACTTGACATGCACATATAAAGCCGGCGAGATTTGCCAGCGCGTATGCAAGGTCATGTGTAAATCTTTAAAGTTAAAATCAGTGACATGCTGCGATGTTTCGCCTAATTTCCCTTGTGTTTCATCTGCTATCCAATTGACGCCAGAAACCCAAGGCAACGCTGTCATCTCACCCATGGCCGCTTGCACAAAACCATTGGGTGTCGATTCTAATTCGCCTAGTGCAGCAATATTTTTAACCCAAGCCTCAAACGGCATGCCTATGCTTAGCAAGTAACGTGACATTATTAGCTCAACTCCAGAAAAGCGCGTATTCGGCTTCCAAAAAAAGCTAAATACCAGCAAACCAAAGGCTAGGCCAAAAATAGAGATAAACAATATTTTGATGTAATGCACAGAGTTTACCGAGCCTATTGCAAAGCTAGTAAGCACCAACAGTAATGCGCCTAAAGTGAGTAGTAATGTATAGAAAAAATCGATGATGGGCAGTTGAGCATTTTTAGTAAGTACAGCATTTGGTATAAAAAAAATGGCAATAATCAATAGTGGTGTGAGATAAGTGATGACAAAGTTTGCAGCTTCTAAATCATTGGAAGCGTTGAGTAATTTTGGCACTACCCACAGCAATAACATAGAAAGTATGTAGCTTGCAGCTAAAATATGGATGATGCGATTAGACCTGGCTTCCTCCGAAAATACACGCCCGCCAAGCAAACCGAATAATAATGATAACCAAATCGCGGTTATCCATAAATTGGCATAAAAAAAGCCAATAATACCAATCATTAAAAATAGTAGTGTTGCTGGTAACGAGAGCTTTTCAGTGTTGTTCCATACGGGTTGCCACATTAAGAATAAGCCATAAGTACACAAGAAAAACGTGTGTTGCAGGTAATTTGCCTGCGCGCCCCAAATTAAAAACGCGTGCAAGGCCAATAACATTAAAGCCAAAATGCGGTGTGAGTTTGTGGCTAACAACTGGTTAAGCTTGATGTGATTGAGCATAATTGTTTATTAGTCATTTGCTTAGTTATTTGAATATGGTCTAGCATAATCTAAAATGCTTGGTAAAAATAGCGTATGGTGAGTAAATAAATGCGTAAAAAATACACTGTCAATAAATTGTCACAAACGATGATTTTTCATCATAATTTACCAAGCTGGTAAATTATAAATGCGCCGATAGCCGCCAAATGTAAGGCTGGGCTTGCTTGGCACGACATTTGCATACTTTTTAATTAAGTTCAAAAAGTGTGACATTAACAAAACATAAAATCACACAATAACAATAGTATAAGGATACTAAAAAATGAATAAACAAACAGGTTTTACCCTAATCGAGCTTGCAATCGTGCTAGTGATTATTGGCTTGTTGTTGGGCGGCGTGCTGAGAGGGCAAGAGCTGATTAACAGTGCCAAAGTAAAAAACATGGCGCGCGATTTTCAAAACGTGCAAGTGTATATTTACGGTTATCAAGATAAGTTTAAGGCTTTACCAGGCGATGATGCTGCGGCAGCTACACATATAACTGGAGCTAATCCTGGAACAACTGGAACATTAGGAAACGGCGTAATTCAAGGCAATTGGAATACAGCTACAAATGGTGATGAATCTTGTGTGTTTTGGCAACATGTGCGACTGGCAGGTTTGGCGCCTGGTTCTACAGTAGTTAATTGTGCAGCTGGAAATACCTATCAGCCTCGCAATGCCGATGGTGGTTTAATTGGCATACAAAGTGTGGTCGGTTTTACTGGGACAACAGTGCTCCCTACAGCAGGAGGCATTTCAGGGGCATACGTAGTTTGTTCTGATGCTATTTTAGGTAAATTTGCTAAGCAACTAGATACAACGCTAGATGACGGAATAGGTGACACTGGCTCTTTGAGAGTGCAGGTGGTTGGTGGAGCTGCAACTGCGGGTGTTGCAGCAGCAGCTGATGCCACTCCTCACATGGTGTGTATGGCATTCTGAGCAAGATAATTTTTCGATTTAATGCCCGCCAAGTGCGGGCTTTTTGTTTTGGCGCACCCAATTTAACTATTGCTTGTTATGTGTTTTGAATTAGAATAACGACAAACTTAGAACACATAAAAATGACCTTAAGTACCATCATAAAAAACAGCACCAAAAATATTGTCGAAATTGACAATCTTTCTTTTGGTTACAAAGGCCGCATGTTGCATCAAGGCATCAATATGGTGTTTCCGCGCGGCAAAGTAATCGCCATTATGGGCGGCAGTGGCTGTGGTAAAACCACGCTGTTACGCTTGATTGGCGGCCAAGTGGTGCCAACCAAAGGCGAGGTTAGAGTCGATGGCCAAGTGGTGCATTCTCAAACGCGTGACGGTATTCGTCAATTACGTCGCAAGATGGGCATGCTATTTCAGCATGGTGCGCTATTTACTGATTTGTCCGTGTATGAAAATGTCGCCTTTCCCATGCGTGAGCATACCGATTTTCCTGAAAGTATGATTCACGATTTAGTGTTGATGAAATTAAACGCCGTTGGCTTGCGTGGTGCGCATCAATTAATGACCACAGAGCTTTCTGGTGGCATGGCGCGACGTGTGGCGCTGGCACGCGCTATTGCGTTAGACCCAGATATTGTAATGTATGACGAACCATTTGCAGGGCTAGATCCCATTTCGATGGGTGTAATCTGCGATTTAATTCGCACACTCAATGATGCGTTAGGCACCACGTCTATTATTGTTTCGCACGATGTAAAAGAAACTTTCTCAATTGCCGATTATGTCTATTTTGTCGCCAATGGCTCGATTGCAGCCGAAGGTACGCCAGCAGATTTAAGACAATCAACCATGCCATTTGTACATCAATTTGTGCACGGCGAAAAAGATGGCCCAGTGCCGTTTCATTACGCTGCCAAAGATTACAAGCAGGAATTGTTGGGGTTTGAGGCATGATACGCTCTAGTTTGTTGGTGAGCTTAATTCGCACATTGCGTAATATTGGCAGCCGCTTTACTGATCGTATTTGGCGTTTGGGCGCAGGTGCGCGCTTGTTTGGCTTAATATTGCTTTCTTCTGGCGAGTGCTTTCGGCGTTTTCGCTTAATTACCCGTGAAATTTATTTTACAGGCGTATTATCACTGATTATTATTTTGGTGTCGGCCTTCTTCGTGGGCATGGTGCTTGGCTTGCAAGGTTACAATACTTTGCAGCGCTATGGCTCATCTGAAGCCATTGGTGTGCTAGTGGCATTATCTTTGGTGCGCGAGCTAGGTCCAGTAGTGACAGCACTATTATTTGCTGGCCGCGCGGGTACTGCCATCACCGCCGAGATTGGCTTAATGAAAGCTACCGAGCAGTTATCTGCAATGGAAATGATGGCCGTTAGCCCAATTGCCAGAACACTTGCACCACGTTTTTGGGCGGGTGTGATTGCTATGCCTGTTTTAAATGTGCTGTTTTGTATGGTGGGTATTTTGGGCGGCTACCTAGTAGCGGTGCCGCTGATTGGCGTAGATGCAGGCGCATTTTGGTCGCAAATGCAGGACAATGTAGATTGGCGTGCAGACATATTAAATGGCGTGATTAAAAGCGTGGTGTTTGGCGT
>JANNWI010000116.1:0-2232 GCA_031414715.1 Methylophilaceae bacterium
TTTTTGGTTAGTGTGCCTGTTGGGATAGCTACTTCACTGGCTGTTATTTTACATGAAATACCGCAAGAAATATCGGACTTTATGGTGTTGCTAGACGCAGGCTTGAGTAAAAAACAGGCTTTATTTTTAAATGCGTTGTCAGGTGCCGCCATGACACTAGGCGGGCTTGTTGGCTGGGTTGGTTTAAGCGATGCACGCGCAGCGATACCCTATATTTTAACGTTAGCAGCCGCTAGTTTTATTTATATAGCTGTCGCCGATTTAGTGCCAGAACTACACCGCGACCGCAAACCGCGCGACATGTTTTTGCAATTAAGCTTAATGGCCTTAGGCGTGCTGACAGCACCTTTTGCCAAATATTTGCAAACCATTCAATTTTGAGGAAATTTAAACCATGAACAATACGACGACAGAAATAGATACAAGAATTCCAGTCACCATATTGACTGGTTTTTTAGGTGTGGGCAAAACCACATTGTTAAACAGAATATTGCATGAACAACACGGCAAACGTATTGCTGTGATTGAAAACGAGTTTGGCGAAACGGGCATTGATGGCGACCTGCTGATTCAGGGTGAAGAGCAAATTGTAGAAGTGAACAATGGCTGTATTTGCTGCACTGTGCGCGGTGATTTAGTGCGTATTTTGGGCGAACTGGCGGTTAAAAATGAATCTGGCGAATTAAAGTTTCAACGGGTAATTATTGAAACCACTGGCCTTGCAGACCCAGCGCCTGTGGCGCAGACATTTTTTGTTGAACAAGATGTACGCGATAACTACTTTTTAGACGCTATTATTACCGTAGTAGACGCTGTGCATGGCATGCAACAACTAGATGAGCATCATGAGGCGCAAGAGCAAGTAGGCTTTGCAGACCGTCTTTTATTATCAAAAACTGATTTAGTGAGTGCAGATGCAGTGCAAACAATATCTGCCAGAATAAGGCAAATAAACCCACGCGCGCCCATTAAACATGTCGATTTTGGCAAAACAGATTTGGCCGACATTTTAGATATTAAAGGCTTTAATTTAGATGAAATACTTAAAATTGAGCCAGACTTTTTAGAAGACGTCAGCCATGAGCATGATGATGATATTAGCTCCTTTGTATTTCGTAGTGAGCGCGCATTTAACTTAGAAAAACTAGAAGTATTTATGGGTGCCATGGTAGAAATTTATGGCGTTCAATTATTGCGCTATAAAGGTATTTTAAATATTGAAGGGGATGATAGAAAAACTATTTTTCAAGGTGTGCATATGTTAATGGGCGGCGATATCGGTAGTGCTTGGCAAGCGACTGAAAAACGCGAATCAATCATGGTGTTTATTGGTAAAGATTTGCCAAAAGAGCGTTTTTTAGCAGGATTAACGCTTTGCTTAACACCAGTTAAATATATCAAAACCGCTAAAGCGAATGCCTCAGCAGTAAAAGAACTTAATCAAAATATGGATATTGCATCATGAAAAAACTCCCCGTAACCGTGCTGTCTGGTTTTTTAGGCGCAGGCAAAACTACACTGTTGAATCACATTTTAAACAATCGCGAAGGTAAGCGTGTTGCCGTGATTGTGAATGATATGAGTGAGGTGAATATTGACGCGCAGTTGGTGCGCGATGGTGGTGCAGAGCTATCACGCAGTGAAGAAAAATTAATAGAAATGAGCAACGGTTGCATTTGCTGCACGCTGCGAGAAGATTTACTTGTTGAAATTACCCGCTTGGCAAAAGAAAATCGTTTTGATTATTTACTGATTGAATCCACTGGTATTTCAGAACCGCTACCAGTGGCTGGGACTTTTACGTTTCGCGATGAGGATGGCTTAAGCTTATCGGACGTGGCCGAGCTAGACACCATGGTGACAGTGGTAGATGGCTTTAACTTTTTAAAAGATTACAGCAGCAGAGATTTTATTGCCCAACGTGGCGAAAGCATGGGTGAAGATGATGAGCGCACCGTTGTTGATTTATTAGTAGAGCAAGTTGAGTTTTGTGATGTGATTGTGTTGAATAAAACAGATTTATTATCAGCCGATGAAATCGGTAGGTTAGAGGGTATTTTAAAAACCTTTAACCCGCGCGCGCAAATTGTACACAGCCAATTTAGTAAAGTACCGCTAGGGCG
This sequence comes from Methylophilaceae bacterium, assembly GCA_031414715.1. Classification (GTDB taxonomy): domain Bacteria; phylum Pseudomonadota; class Gammaproteobacteria; order Burkholderiales; family Methylophilaceae; genus Methylotenera_A. The sequence goes on from JANNWI010000116.1 coordinate 2,124, forward strand.
CATTATGAACACTGGCTTGTTTAACTTTGAAACGGCAGAAGATGCACCAGGCTGGCTTAAAGAATTACGTGGTGAACATGTGCCTGAGAGCGAAGAATATGGCATCTCA
>JANNWI010000117.1:0-6676 GCA_031414715.1 Methylophilaceae bacterium
TGTCGCGTACGCTGCGATGTAATAAGCTTGTATCTTGCGTGACCATGCCAATGCTTGCGCGCAGGCTGTTTTGTGTGACGGCATTAATGTTTTGATTATCAATTAAAATGCTGCCCTTTTCTACCTCATAAAATCTAAGCAACAAATTGACAATGGTAGATTTACCCGCGCCAGAGCGACCAACTAGCCCAACCTTTTCACCGGCTTTAATATGCAAATTAAGCTGATTCAAAATAATCTTGTTGCTGTTGTAATTAAAATCTACCGCTTCAAATTTAATGTCGCCGCCAGATTTTTTACTTTGGTTTACCTTCAAATTTTCGGCATTGGGCGCATCGTTAATATTGTTGTGCATAGTCAGTGTATTTATGCCATCTTGCACCGTGCCAATTTGCTCATACAGTGAAGTCATTTCCCACATCACCCAATGTGAAATACCGTTTAGGCGCAGTGACATGGCGGTAGCCGCCGCCACACCGCCTACCGAAACCTCACCTATGCTCCATAAATATAGTGCGGTTAAGCCTGTGGCAATAATCAACAGCATATTCAACACATGGTTAATGACTTCTACCATGCTGACGTACTGCATTTGTGCGTGCACAGTACCAATAAATTCGTGCATGGCGTCTTTGGCATAAGCGCCTTCGCGGCCAGCGTGGCTAAACAATTTTACTGTGCTAATGTTGGTATAAGCATCGGTAATACGCCCAGTCATTAAGCTGCGAGCATCTGCTTGCATTTGCGATGTTTTACTAAGGCGTGGCACAAAATAACTTAAACTTAGTACGTAAGCCATCAACCAAATTAAAAATGGGATAGCGATAAGCGAGTTAAAGTAAGCCACAATACCCACCATGCTGCCAAAATACACCAGCACATACACCATAATATCGGCCACAATAAACCACACATCACGAACTGCCAGCGCGGTTTGCATGACTTTTGCGGCGACTCTGCCAGCAAACTCATCTTGGTAAAAACTCATGCTTTGATTCAGCATCAATCGGTGGAAATTCCAACGCATGCGCATGGGGAAATTTGCCGCTAATGTTTGGTGTTTAAACAAAGTTTGCAGCAAAATAAATACAGTACTAAAGATTAAAACAACCGCCAAAATTACTAAATGCGTGCTGTAATTTTGCCACAATAAATCTTTGGGTACGCTGCTTAGCCAATCAACAATTTTACCCATCATGGCAAATAATAGCGCTTCAAATGCTGCGATAAATGCAGTAAAGATAGTCATGCCCAATAAATAAGGCCGTAAGCCCTGCGTGCAGCCCCACGCAAATGCCCAAAAGCTTTTGGGTGGTGTGGTGACAAGCTGTTCTGGAAAAGGATTAGCGAGTTGTTGAAACCATTTAAACATGGGGTTTCGATTCTTTTTTATTAAATTAATTCGGTTTTAGATTGCTAAGATATTAGATTGCCAAGTTATACGCGTTGCCAAGTTATACGCATTGCCAAGTTATACGCATTGCTAAGTCACACTGATTGCCAAGTGACATGGATTGCTTCGTCACTTCATTCCTCGCAATGACAGTTCTTATTAATCGTCATTGCGAGCATAAGGCTTTATTTTATGCGCGGCAATCCATGCAATCGTTGTTCAACAATTATTCTATGACTTATTGCAAGATTAAGGTGCAAACAGCCTCAGCTGCAATGCCTTCGCCGCGGCCAGTAAAGCCAAGCTTTTCTGTGGTAGTTGCTTTAACATTGATTTGGCCAATATCAACACCACAATCTGACGCAATATTGGCGCACATTTGTACTGTGTGTGGGCTTAATTTTGGCGCTTCACAAATAACCGTCGCATCAATATTGTTCACCACATAATTCTTATATTTTAATAATGCAACCACATGGCGCAATAATTTGCGCGAATCGGCATTTTTATAAGTGTTGTCAGTTGGTGGAAAATGCTGACCAATATCACCCAGCGCCGCTGCACCCAATAGCGCATCGCAAATAGCGTGCAATAATACATCGGCATCCGAGTGGCCATCCAAACCTTTATCGTGCGCAATCTCCACACCGCCAATAACGCATTTTCGGCCTGTCACCAATTGATGCACATCAAACCCGTGGCCGATACGCATTATGTCTGCTCCTATTTCAATAGTGCTTCTTGTTTAAATAAAGCTTCTAGTAATACTAAATCTTGCGGGTAGGTAATCTTCAAATTGCGCAGCTCGCCTTGTACCAAAGTCGGTTTTAAGCCAATTGCTTCAATCGCTTCTGACTCATCGGTTGCTCTATTCTCAGCACGGCTGGAAGCCTCGCTGTTATTGGCTTGCAGAGCATATTTTAACACCCCATATTTAAACATTTGTGGCGTTTGCGCTTGCCATAAATCAGTTCGCTCAACGGTTTGTTCAATTTTATAATTTTCGCCAGAGCGCTTTAAGGTATCGGCCACTGGCAATGCCAGCAACCCGCCCACCGCATCATTTTCTAACGCGTTCAATAATTTATCTAATAAGGCATACGTTAATCCTGGCCGTGCTGCATCGTGCACCAGCACCCAATCATCGCCATCTACATCGATTGCCAATAAGGTATTGAGCACCGTTTCGCTACGGCTGTTGCCACCTGTGTAATGCAGCTTAAGTTTGCTAGCAGGGTCTAACGGCAAATTGCGCCAAAACAAATCATCTACGCTTAAAGCAAGGTGAATACTGGTAATACGCGGGTGATTAAAAAAAACTTGTATGGTGTGCGAAATAATTGGCTTGCCAGCCAACGGCATATATTGCTTGGGCAGCACATTTTGCATGCGGCTACCTGCGCCTGCTGCGGGGATAATTACATGAAAAAACGCCATACTTTATTTTAGCATGGCGTTTTTTTTAGGTCGAAACTAAATTAATCTTCTGAGCGTGCCAGAGACTATTTAATCTTCGGCGGTTGCGCCGATCTTGTGAATACTTAAATCCGCACCATCAAATTCGTCTTCTTGACTCATGCGAATGCCGACAATTTTCTTAAGAGCACCGTATATCATCATGCCACCAACTAACGCAATCGCAATACCTAAGCCAGTGCCAATCAGTTGCGACATGAAACTTACGCCGCCCAAACCACCCATGCTTTGTAAGCCAAAAATACCAGCGGCCAAACCGCCCCAAGCGCCACACAATCCATGTAGTGGCCATACACCAAGCACATCATCAATTTTTAAGCGGTTTTGCGTAAGCGTAAATGCCCACACAAATAAACCGCCAGCAACCGCACCAGTGGCCAGCGCACCAAGTGGGTGCATAATATCAGAGCCTGCACATACAGCCACCAAACCTGCGAGCGGCCCATTGTGCACAAAGCCAGGGTCATTTTTGCCGAGTAAAGTTGCAGCCAATGTGCCACCCACTAAAGCCATGAGTGAGTTTACTGCCACTAAACCTGAAATGCCTTGCACTGCTTGTGCGGACATCACATTAAAGCCAAACCAACCAACCGTGAGTATCCATGCACCAAGCGCTAAGAAAGGAATGTTAGATGGCGGATACGCATGCAAGCGACCGTCTTTACTGTATCTACCAGTACGCGCACCCAATAAAATAACGGCTGCTAAGGCAATCCAACCGCCCATGGCATGCACCACAACAGAGCCAGCAAAATCGTGAAAATTAGCACCAAAATTAGCCAACAACCAATCTTGAAAGCCGTAGTGTTTGTTCCAAGCAATACCTTCAAAAAACGGGTAAACAAAACCAACAATTAAAAAGGTAGCAGCAATTTGCGGGTTAAATTTTGCGCGCTCTGCAATGCCGCCAGAAACAATGGCAGGAATAGCCGCTGCAAATGTAAGCAAAAAGAAGAACTTAACTAAGCCGAAGCCATTTTTCTCGGCTAAAACAGCAGCGCCGCTAAAAAAATCCACCCCGTAAGCGATGCCATAGCCGATGAAAAAGTAAGCCATGGTGGAGACAGAAAAATCCACCATAATTTTAACCAAAGCATTCACTTGGTTTTTGCTACGAACGGTGCCAAGTTCTAAAAACGCGAAACCTGCATGCATGGCCAGCACCATAATGGCACCCAGCAATACAAATAATACATCATTGGCTGAAACTAAAGCTTCCATACAAACTCCCCAAAATCGTTATTAATTATCGTTAATTATGCTTTATTAACTATTAAGCTAGTGATTCAATAAGCAAAATTTACGCCACAGGTCTAGCTATTGATTTTAAACAGATTTTAAAGTGCATGATAAATATTTAGCACTAAACTAGTGCAGCGCACTTTAACTAGCACTTTATCAGTGCGTTTTTGTGAATTACAGCATGCTCACCGTATTCGAATTTAAAATATACTTATCGGCATCTGGATTGCCTGCCCAAAAGTGAAAAAATTCGCGCACTACCACTAAAAAAAGGCGGCGATTTTTTTTGACTTCAAACAGTGGTAACGTCGCATCGACCGTGGTGCGATAAATTTTATTATTTTTATCGGGCGCATCGCGCATACGCACTAACAAAATTTTGGCCAGCTTTAAGCGTGTATCGATCAACGTTTGATCTGCATTTTCAAAACGCAATGCTTTGGTATAAGCCTTTAACGCCCATGCATCCGTGGTGCCAAATTTTTCTGCGTCTAGGTTATGCCACAAATCACTTAAAGCCACTTCAACTGGCTGCCAATCAATTGGCAATGCATCCACCGTGGCGCTTTTACTTAAGTTAGAAACGGCTTTTAAATCATTAATCCAAAAAGGATAATATTCACGCGAAATAACCAGACTTTCTGGCCAATCTGCAGTGGGGACACTATCCATCAACGTTTCTATCACACCACGATAAACACCGCCATTGGGCTCTTTGCCAACCAACAGCGGCATCAGTCTATTCAAAAAATTAATACGCGTTACAAAGGTTTCAGGGCCAAAACCTTTGGCTGTGAGCAGCCTAATATATACTTCTAGCGCTTGCTGTTCGCGTGAGTCGATGTTGTTGGCTTCTGTCATAAAATATAAATTAAATAATTATTTTAATAATATCGCACAATCTATTGAAAATTATAATAAATTACGCATATTAGTTAAAGTTAAATAGTTTTGTTGTAAAACCATTATGTTCGAATTTATTTTATTAGCTGTATTAATTGCCGCCGCCTGGTTTTGGCTAGATAGCATTGCCAAACGCGAGGTGGCTGTTAAGTTTGGGCGCGAGTTGGCTGGGCGTTGGCAATTGCAATTGTTAGACGAAAGCGTGGCTTGCACGCAAATACGATTGGGGCGTGATAATCGTGGCCACGCGCAGTTGCAACGTGTGTATGATTTTGAAGTGAGTGCTAGCGGTGCCGAGCGCATGCAATGCAATCTGCAACTACTCGGCACACAGCTGCAAACTTGGCATATTCCGCCTTATGTGCAAAATATTCACTGATACTTAATTAGGGAACCTAAAAATTTAGTTTAGTGGGATGAAGCGCAAGGAGACGCGGAGCGAATGACGAAGACATATGTTGTGTATAGGCGAGGATTGAGCGAGCACGCGACACCGCGATTCGCCCAATAAATAAATTTTGCTTTATGTTGGTAGATTTGCGCCTTCACCCACTGGCCCACTGCATTTTGGTAGTTTGGTAGCCGCTGTGGCCAGTTATTGCGATGCCAGAAAAAATATTGGCAAATGGCTGGTACGCATGGAAGACCTAGATAAACCGCGCGAAATGGCAGGCGCTGCAGATGATATTTTGTGGACACTTGAAGCATTTGGTTTTGAGTGGGATGGAGATATTGTTTATCAGAGCCAGCGCGATACCATTTATGCTGAGTCTTTCGATACGCTGCAAAAACAAAAGCTTATTTACGCATGCACGTGCACGCGCAAAGAAATTGCTGACTCAGCCATAAATGCAGGTATTGAAGGCGTTATTTACCCTAAAACATGTCAATTTAAACCTGCCCTGCACACCAATATTCATGCGGCCTACAGGGCAGTGGTTTTGAATAAAAATATAAGCTTTACCGATATCATTCAAGGCGAAATTAAACAAAATTTGGCGCGCGATGTTGGCGACTTTATTTTAAAGCGTAAAGATGGTTTTTTTGCTTACCAGCTCGCAGTCGTGGTGGATGATGCTGCCCAACAAATAACACATATTGTGCGCGGTGCTGATTTACTCGACTCCGCACCGCGGCAAATTTATTTGCAACAGCTGTTAGGTTTGGTTACGCCGCACTATGCGCATGTGCCAGTTGCAGTCAACGAACATAACGAGAAACTAAGCAAGCAAACCCTTGCAAAACCTATCATGCCACATGCCGCACCAATGCTGGTGTTTGAGGCATTGCAGTTTTTAGGGCAAAACCCACCACCAGAAATAAAAAACGCCACACTGGCTGAGGTGTGGCGTTGGGCAGTTGCTAATTGGCAGCTAAGTAAGGTGCCAAAAGCAAAACTAGTAAAAGTTAGCTAGAAAACTTGCTTTTTAAACACAATTAAATAGGTGAGTGAGTTTAAGCGCAAGGCGCACGGAACACAGAAACCGAGATAGTACGCTTTTGTACAGCGAGGTTAAGAGTACCGCGCAACAATGCGATTAATTCACGCAACCATTTAATTTTTTTAAAAGTCGTATCTAGCACCAACCTGTATTAAAGCTGGCATCCCAGTCAAAATACCACGGGTTCTGTCTACAATATAATCTTTATCAAATATATTCT
>JANNWI010000118.1:0-3906 GCA_031414715.1 Methylophilaceae bacterium
CACGATTTAAATTTGCTTGCCAGCTTAGAAGTGAGGCTGGTACTGGTGCATGGCGCACGCCCACAAATTGAGCAGCGTTTAAAACGCGCCAAGCTTACGCCTACTTTTCACAATGGTTTGCGTGTTACCGATGACGCGGCGATGGAAATTGTTAAAGAAGCCAACGGTGCGGTGCGGGTAGAAATTGAAGCACAACTTTCGATGGGTTTGATCAACTCACCAATGGCAGGCGCGGATATTCGCGTAGCCAGTGGTAATTTTGTCACCGCAAAACCGCTTGGCGTGCGTGATGGCGTCGATTTGCAACACACTGGCGAGGTGCGCAAAGTAGATGCTATTAGCATACAGCGGCGTTTAAACGATGGCGAATTAGTACTGTTATCGCCGCTTGGTTATTCACCTACAGGTGAGGCATTTAACCTAAGCTTAGAAGATGTGGCAGTAAGCGCCGCCATTGCGTTAGACGCAGACAAACTGATATTTTTGATGGATTCGCAAGGTGTTTACAATTTACGTAGCGAGTTGTTGCGCGAAATGACGGCACAAAAAGCGCAAAACTTTCTGAATAATGTTGAGGGTAATGCAGAGGAAAACAAAACACCCATTAATATTTCAGATGATGTGACGTATTATTTACCAGCTGCCATACGTGCCTGCAAACAAGGCGTAGCACGTGTGCACTTAATTAGTCGGCATATTGATGGCGCCATTATTCAAGAGCTGTTTACGTTGCAAGGCATTGGCACCATGGTAACCGAGCTGCCGCTAGAAACGATGCGCCAAGCTAATATTGACGACGTAGGTGGAATTTTAAAACTGATTGAACCATTAGAAAATGAAGGCGTTTTGGTGCGGCGCGGGCGCGAGCGCATAGAAATGGAAATTAATCATTTTTATGTGATGGAACACGATAATCGGCTGATTGGCTGCGCAGCGCTTTACCCGTTTGCCGATGACAAGGCGGCAGAGTTTGCTTGCTTAGCCATTGATAAGCAATATCGCGGCGGCGGGCGCGGCGATAAGCTGTTTAACTTTTGCCAAAACCAAGCCAAAAATTTGGGCTTTAAACAGCTGTTTTGTCTGACCACGCACACCGAACATTGGTTTATAGAGCGCGGTTTTATTGAGCAGCCCATAGAAAACTTACCGCAACAAAAACAAGCCATGTATAACTTTCAGCGCAAATCTAAAGTGTTTGTTAAAACGTTATAGCTGCTTTTAACCTAGCTTTTTAGTTACAATAGTCAAAAATTTAGAGAGTCCAAAATGCAAAAAACTGCTGCTGCACTAAAAGCGCAAACACTGGCCGAAGCGCTGCCCTATATTAAAAAGTTTTTCGATAAGACTATTGTCATTAAATATGGCGGCAATGCCATGACGGACGAGCATTTAAAAAACTGCTTCGCGCTAGATGTTGTGCTGCTTAAGCTGGTTGGCATGAACCCCGTGGTGGTGCATGGCGGCGGCCCACAAATTAACGAGATGCTGGATAAATTGGGCAAAAAAGGCGAGTTTATTCAAGGTATGCGCGTCACAGATGCCGAGACCATGGATGTGGTAGAAATGGTGCTGGGCGGGCAAGTCAATAAAGAAATTGTGAATTTGATTAACCGTCACGGTGGTAAAGCAGTCGGCTTAACTGGCCAAGATGGCAACTTTATTCACGCGCACAAATTGCTGATGGAAGATTTAAACGACCCAACAAAAATGATTGATGTGGGTCAAGTGGGCGAAATTACTGCGATTGACCCAAGCATTATCAACTTTTTAGATTCTGGTGATTTTATTCCTGTTGTCGCGCCAATTGGCGTGGGTGAAAATGGCGATACTTTTAATATTAATGCCGACGTGGTTGCAGGTAAACTGGCGGAAATTTTAGGTGCAGAAAAACTAATTTTACTCACCAATACGCCTGGTGTGCTGGATAAAAGTGGCAATCTGCTAACAGGATTAACGCCAAAACAAATTGATGATTTAGTAGCCGATGGCACGCTAAGTGGTGGTATGTTGCCTAAAATTGGCTCTGCATTAGATGCCGCACGAAGCGGCGTAAAAACTGTGCATATTATTGATGGGCGGGTTGAGCATGCACTGCTGTTAGAGGTACTCACAGATGAAGGTGTGGGTACCCTGATTAAGGCTAAGTGACATTTTGTCATTGCGAGGAATGTAATGACGAAGCAATCTAGCGACTATAAATTTAATTCTGGATTGCCACGCCTATGATAAAACCTATAGGCTCGCAATGACAAATAAAAACAAAATCTGGATTTTCGACCTCGACGACACCCTACACAACGCATCCGCTCATATCTTCCCAGTCATGAACCGGGCCATGACGCAATACATCATGGATGAGCTTGATTTAGATGAAGCCGCCGCGCACCAACTGCGCCAGCACTATTGGCGCGTGTATGGGGCAACACTAAAAGGCTTGATGCGTCACCACGGCGTTGATGCTTATCACTTCTTGCAAGAAACCCACCGCTTTATGGATTTACCCAATATGGTCATTCAAGTAAAGCGGCTTCGAAGCCTTATTGAAAGCTTGCCAGGGCGAAAGTGTGTGTTTACTAACGCACCGCGCGAATATGCGATACGCGTATTAAAATTGATGGGTATTGAAGATTGTTTTGAGTTAGTGTTTAGTGTGGAAAGCACACAATTTCATGCCAAGCCTTCGGTACGTGGCTTTCAAATGTTGCTTAAAATGTTAAAAACCAGCCCAAAAAATTGCGTGATGCTAGAAGATAATCTGCCAGCATTAATGACAGCAAAACGCTTGGGTATGCAAACGATTTGGGTAACAAAAAAACTACAAAAACCAAATTTTGTCGATTTTAGGATTAATTCAGTGTTAGCGCTTACTCACCTTACTCACTCACCTTAAGCTATAATAAAATGATAAATAAAAAAGATTGAAGATTAAGGGGAATACCATGGCAACTGACACCAAAACAAGCCGTAAGCAGCAAATACTAGAAACGCTCGCCAAAATGTTAGAGCAACCAAAGCGTGAGAAAATAACCACCGCATCACTCGCCGCAAAGCTAGATGTTTCTGAAGCCGCGTTATACCGCCACTTTGCCAGCAAAGCGCAAATGTTTGAAGGCTTAATCGAATTTATCGAGCTTTCAATTTTCGGCGTTATTAACAAAATTACCACCGATGAAAAAGATGGCGCAAAACAAGTGCAGCTTATTGTAAACATGCTACTTAAATTTGCCGAGAAAAACCCAGGTATGACGCGTGTGCTAATTGGCGATGCGCTGGTGAACGAGGAAGAGCACCTACAAACGCGTATTAATCAGCTTTACGATAGGTTAGAAGCCTCACTTAAACAAAGCCTTAAAATTACCGTGGCAGAATCTGGCAAAAAAATCATGCCTGAAGCGCAAGCCAATTTAATGATGTGCTATGTGATTGGTCGCTGGCATCAGTTTGCCAAAAGTGGCTTCAAACGCAAACCAACAAACCTTGCAGAACAGCAATTAGCTTTCCTCTAAAGAATACTATGAACACAACTCTAGCATGGGAAATAACTCAAGCCGTTTTAATTTCAATCGGTGGTGGTGGATTAATAGTATTTTCACTTTCTAGTTATTTAGGAAAAATTTGGGCTAACAGATTAATGGCTGCTGAAACAGCTAAATATCAAGAAGAATTAGAGATTTTGCGTTCCGAGCTAAGCCGCACTGGCAACCGAGATGCCCTTAATTACAAAGAGAAAATAGATTTATACAAGGCAATAAGTGATCCAATAATAGAGCTCATAGTTTCTATTGAGCATACTGGAAATATTACTAATGAATTGCTTTCTGGCTTTGAGCACAGGAGGCTTAGCATAACCGCACAACTAGCTATGTTTGCACCTATGTCTGTGTATGACGCTTATAATGAACTTAT